>DCVC01000030.1:6747-16225 GCA_002328625.1 Bacteroidales bacterium UBA2198 | reverse complement strand
CCTGCCTGCTTCAATAAAAACAGAAGAGGTTTTTTCAGTGTTCAGTATCAACCCTAATACTGTTTATAGGCCTGAAGAGAAAATCTCAATAGATCCTGAGATGCCCGGTGGATTGATATATCGGATTCAGGTTGCTGTTTTCAGGAATCCTGTGGCCCTCTCCTTTTTCAAAGGAATTTCTCCGGTTTATGGTATTAAGATGGCTGCAACTGGCAATACTAACTACTTTGCGGGAATGTTCAGAAAAATGGGTGATGCAAGGAAAGCCCTGGAATCAGTAAAACAGACGGGATTTAATGATGCATTCATTGTTGCAGTATTTAATGGGAAGCCTGTATCTCCTGACAGGGCTCTCTTGCTTGAAAAAGAGTGGGGAAGCAAGCCTTTAATGGTCACCAGTAAACAGGGTCCCCCGACTACGGAAGAATCAACACCTCCAACTCTTTCTTTCCGGGTGGAGGTTACCCGGTCGGTAATACCTCTTGGTAACGATCAGGTTGAGACATATAAGAAACTGGCGGGAAACCGTGGATTAGAAATTGTGGCAACAGAGGATAATAAGATTGTTTATTTAATTGGAAAATTTATTACTTTTGAAAGTGCATCCGAGTATGCCAGCCTTTTAGTTCGCAATGGTTACCGCGATGCAAAAGTAGTGGCATGGCTCGGACACAGAGAAATACCTGTGGAAACGGCACGGCAATTATTTGAGAAACTGGAATGAAGGAAAGAACTTTGCATAAGGATGATAAGCTGAAAAGCGGTAACGAGAAAAGTTCTCTCGTCCTGTTCAACGATGAAATTAATACATTCGATCATGTCATTAAATCGTTGGTTGAGGTATGTGGACATGACTCTCTCCAAGCTGAACAATGTGCTCTTATAGTACACCTGAAGGGCAGTTGTGAGATAAAAACTGGAACCAAGGAGATAATGCAGATGATGAGCCGTTCGCTGAATGCAAAAGGACTTAATTCATCAGTGTCAGGTTAAGTATCTGTAAACTCCTTCGGCTTTTAACTTTTATTGTTTTTCTCCCTTCTTAGAAATCCTGATAATAATTTATCAAAAATTGCAAGTATCAGAATAGTGGTAACTGAATATATTATCCAGTCGGGTATTTTATAAGCAAAGGCAGAAGTCAGATCTAATGAGGGTAACGAGATCTCTATATTACTGATAAACCTGAAGAGCATAAATTCTGAAGAGTCGCTTTCGCTTCCCGGGATAAGAATTGCAGATATTATCAGGATTACAGTTATGAAGGCTGAAATCATGGGAACCGGACTCGTCTTGTGATGTTTTTCAATAACCTGAGCTGTTTTGGTATCAACATGTATGTGCGACATAATCTTCGAAGTAAATCCCTCGGGTGCTTTCTCAATCCCCTGTGGGGTAATATACTTCCTCAGAGGATCTTCATCAAATTTTTTCTTATCATTCATGGTATATTAGTTTTTTTTTCTCTGCAACTTCAATAACCCGACTCAAACGTTGTCTTGCCCTGAACAGCTTCACTTTAACATTCGATTTGCTTATCCCTGTTATCGACGATATCTCCTCACAGTTCAATTCATTAAAATAATAGAGTGAAATCAATCCTCTCTCTTCCGCGGTAATTTTCTGAAGAGCGAAGTTTATCAGTGAATTTCTGTATTCTTTTTCAGCTTCTTCTTCAGCCTGATTTTCTCCAAGAAAATCAATAATATCCGCCGGAAATTCTTCAAGTGAAAGGATTCCTTTCTTTTTTAACCTCAAACAGGAGACAGCTGTATTGTATACTATTCTGTACAGCCAGGTGCCAAAGCTGCTTTTCTTACGGAAGCTGCTCAATGATCTGTATGCTTTCATAAATGAGTCCTGCGCTACCTCTTCAGCTTCTTCATGGCTGCCACATATTCTGAAAGCAAGGTTGTAAACATTATCTTTATGCTTATCAATAAGATATGAAAAGGCATTTATCCTTCCATTCAGTACTTGCTCAATATAGAATATATCACCTTTATAATCCATTCCGGTTCTTTGACGCTCAAAGTTATGAATTGGTTACCGGATCACAGAAAATATGCGTTTGTTTTTATTTCATTTTTGTAACCATTATTAACAATACTATGTCTAAAGGTGACAAAAGAGTATTTAACTAAAATAATGAGTTATGGAAACAGCTATTGTGTTTATCGCGCTTTTTGCAGCAATTTTTGGAATTATGTATCTGTATTATACAACAAGGCACAAAGAACGGCTGGCCCTGATTGAAAAAGGAGCCGATGCCAGTCTGTTTAACACAGGAAAGGAGAAAAGGCAATTTCCATTCAGCTGGAGCAAATTCACTTTAAAGACGGGTATGTTTTTTATGGGAATTGCACTAGGTGTAATGGCCGGTGCAATATTATCATACTCCGGAGTGCTTAATGAAGGTGCCAATTATCCGTCAATGATCTTCTTTTTCGGTGGCCTCAGCCTCGTGTTGTTCTATGTTATTGACAGGAGATTAAAATAGCACCTGCAGGGGTGTTGCAGGGTCTATTCAAACAGTGTTCCTGCAATGCCCGTTGTTTTTATTCCGTATAAAACTCAATCATTTTTCTGATTGCGTTCCTGCATACAGTGCAGAATCCTTTTGGTCCGTTGCTCTTCATACGGCAATCCATTTCCGGACGATATATGCCTTTCGCTGAATAACCTCCGCCTTCAAAGAGGCCAGTGACATTCTTATATTTATCTTCGGCCGGAGTAGGAACAGGAATTCCTTTCCCGATAAGGTTCTCCCATTTTAAGCCGAAGTTTACCCTGGTTGTTATATTAGGCTCCCATGGCTCAACATCCAGAGGATAAAACTCTTCATAAGCGACTTCCGAGGAATAATATTCATCTGCCAGACCGGCGAAACCATGGCCAAACTCATGGATGAATACTTTTGGAGATAACGGATGATCAACGGTTGTCCCGCTGTAATAATTATAAACACCACCTCCTCCATACCTGGAACTGTTAATAAGGATTATAATGTTGTCGTGTGGAACAGAGGCAGCATAATCATTGACAGATTTAATATCATGAGTAGTAAGGTACCTGTCAAGATTAAAAGTGTAAAAACTCGAATTTAAAGCAGTATTCCCATATGTTTTTTCACCTGGAATATCTGTCCCTGAATCCTCAGATATTGCTTCGACTGCCCAGATATTGATTTTGTTCCTGTAATCACTGAAGGGTGCTTCTGTAAAAAGAACCTCAGTCATTTTTTTTACATCTTCTCTGAATTTTGGCATTTCATCAGATTTATAGCCTTCAGCAATGAAGGCTATATCAACACACCTGGTGGGATCCCCGGCATCGTACATTTTTGTTGCTACTGCTTTTAACGGGCTCTCTTTCCTTATAAAATAATCGGTCGGATCAATTATGGTCTCGTAAAGTTTTGTGAATGAACCATCACGCTTCCTCATGCTAAGAACAAAAAGGACCTTATTCTTTGGGTACGGCATTGTTGCTACCTCATAAAAACTTCTTTCCATGATCTTTGCCTCCGTAGTGGTTTGCCACTCCTGAAAAAGAGTGCTAAATCCCCTGGAGTAGATAAGGTTATTTCCTGAAAGGTCAAAAAGCTCATATTTGAAATTTCCGTAATTAAAGGGATCAATAAGATTGTTATCAGAACCTGCCCAGTGAGGTTCCTCCTTCATTCCGACGGGATATACCATTGTTTTTTGACTGTTGCCTGCAAGCATAAAATCAAATCTTAAGACTTTTCCGGCGAAATAGTTTTCAAATGAACTCTGGGCAGGGCCCTGCAGGGAGGCACAAATTAAAATTCCGGCAACAAATGTTCTCATAATGAGGTTATTTAATGATGAATTATGTAAAGCTAAAAATAATTAATTACTCCGTTTAAATATTTGTTTAATTTTGCCCCCTGTAACTCAATACCTCTGGCTTGATTAATAGAAGTGTTCTTAAACAATACATCAACACTGCCGGGATAATAAAGAATAGATAAATATCATATACCAAATTAAATACCTAATGGCTGACCTCAATACTAAAATAAGCGATTTTCTCTGGAAGAACAATAATGAGAAACATTTTAACGGAAAGAAAGATCCGTTCTGGGAATCGTTAAGGAATACAGGAACTGAACTTTGGCTTGACACAGGCGATATAGAAGAAGCTGAAGCAAACTGGTCATATGAGATGAGTGCTCTTACCACAAACAATACCCTTCTAAACAGGGAAATACAAAAGGGGATATATGATACCTTTATTCTGGAAGCCAAAAGTATTGTAAGAGAACTTCCATATGAAGAAAAAGTAAAGGAAATTGCATTTATGCTTAATGCAAAACATGGGCTCCGACTTGCTTCAAAATTCGGAGGATTTGTAAGTGTTGAACTTCATACCGACTCTGCTCACGATATAAAAGCAATAGAGTATTACGGAAAGAGATTTCATGAAATCTGCCCTGAACAATTTATTATTAAAGTTCCATATACTCCTGAAGGGCTGATTAGTGCAAGGCACCTGAAAGATTCAGGAGTGAGAATTAATCTCACACTCGGGTTCAGTGCCCGTCAGAATGTTCTTGTAACCAGGGTTGCAATGCCCGATTATCTGAATGTTTTTCTTGGACGGATAGGGGCTTTTATGATTAACAACAAGCTCGGAGATGGTACCGGAGCGGGAGAAAGGGCAGTTATTTCTTCCCAGAACTGGACGACGGGATTGTCCGCCGGTAATCCATGGCAGACAAAACTTATCGCTGCAAGCCTCCGTAATTATACTCAGCTTGAACTTCTTGCAGGTACAGATGTTTTTACCATGCCTCCCGCGGTGGCAGGAGCAGGAAGAAAATCTCTGAGTGGCATATTCACATCCCGCACTCACGAAAACTACGATGTAAGCCTCTATTCCTCTGCCGAAGGAGCAAATATCGAAAAATTCTGGGAGGTTGATGATAAAGTGCTTAACCTTTCAGACAGACTTGCTTTAAAGCTTCCATCCACCGGATCCGAACTGATTCATATTGCACATGAAGAGGGGTGTGAAGATATGTTCCCTATCCTTTCAAAAGATGAAAGACAATTTCTGTCAGGTGACGGGAAAATACCTATTTATTCTCGGTGGGCTCAAAAAATAAAGGAAGGCAAGATTGCTCCTGACACACTATTAACACTTGCAGGACTAGCATCATTTACCGAGGATCAGCATCTGCTTGACGAGCGTATAAAAAGCATCATTGATTGACCGCCAATGCGCGCTGCCTGATAATTTCATAAAAAAGGATACCAGCAGCCACAGAGACATTCAATGATCCTAAACTGCCTGCCATTGGTATTCTAACCTGCTGATCAGACAATGATACTAATTCACGATTGATCCCTTTGTCTTCAGATCCAAGGATCAATACTACTGGCCCTGTAAGAATATCTTCATAGGCAACCCTGGCAGTTTTTTCAACTGCACATACAACTTTTAATCCCGATTCCTTCAAGTATTTAATTGACCGGATCATGCTTTTTTCCCTGCAAACTGGAAAGGAATGCAAAGCACCTGCGGAAGTCTTTATTGCATCGGCTGTGATCCTAGCAGATCCTTTCTCGGCTATTAATACTGCATGTGCTCCCAGACATGCAGCCGACCGTACAATAGCTCCAAAATTTCTCACATCCGAAACTCCATCCAATGCAATTAAAAGGGGATCTTCCCCCTTCTCAAATATCACAGGCAAGATATTTTCAATGTGCTGGTATTCAATTAATGACAGCCATGCCAGAACACCCTGATGGTTTTTTCGTGTCACCTGTTCTATCCTTTCAAGAGGTACTATCTGGTAAATAATGTTGAGTTTTTTGACTTCAATCATCAGTTCATGGTACAGAGCTCCCTGGAGTCCCTGCCTGATGAGAAGACGGTCAATCTGCTTACCTGCCCTGATAGCCTCTATTACAGCTCTTAATCCAAAAATACATTCTTTTTCTTTCAGCATGACATTTAGAAATCACCAGGATTATCGAGACGAAATACTATGCCTTTACGCCAGCTCTGAATAGCCTGGTCCCAGTAAGTGACAAGAGTTTCACTCCGGCTGAGGTAAAAATCATTATCAGAATAGGCATTTTTTCTGTTTTTAAAATTGAAGAAAAGATAATCCTCCTTTACGTGATACCTTCCTCCCCACGAAGACTTTATGACCGGCTTACGGTATCCCCAGTTCTCCCCATCCGATGTTTTATATACTTTATCAGGAGGGCCATATATGATATAAATCATACCTCTTTCCGTACGCCATCCCTCCCTGTAAGTGGTAAAATAATAGTTCGAATAAAGTACACGTGTATAAAATATCCTGATAAGCTCCCTTGATTTTTCAACATTTCCTCCGCACGTGATCCAAAAATCATCAAGAGCTGTTTTTTGCCTTGCTGCAGTAAGCATACCGGTTACTTCATCCTGTGATGTCAGATAAATTAGTGGTTCTATCATAACCTCCGGAGTGGTCATTGAGGGAAATGCTTCACCAAAATTGCAGAACGTATACCCATCACTGATATCTCTTCCAACAGTGCAGAAATAAATTCCTTTATTCGGAAACATTAATGGAAGGGTGTCCGAGTATGGAAGTACAATGGTGGTATCAGGATCATAGTCAAGAACTTTTTCGGGAAGAAGCATTGAAGGAGGATAGGGTACTTCAAGGAATGGTTGATAATATGAAACGTACAAACTGTCAACAGGAGTCCTGTTGTAAATGAGATTTACATATTCATTGACCCTTACAACAGGGTTGAATAACAAATTTTTCATAAAATGGCCCCTGGAGAGAAAGTTATACCTGTTATTGTACGACATTGTATTAAAGGGCACAAATGCCTGTACAACCTGGAGACGGAGCCTGTCAAGTATTTTGACCTCTGCCAGATATTCAATCCCTTTTGTAACTCTCAACGGTACGTTATAAATATATTCGGGTTGTGTTTCTTCTTTGACAATGCTGATATTATAAAATGCCGTATCGGCCAGCCTTCTTCCCTGGGTTATATTGTAAAGTTTAACGGTTATCAGGATTTGAGCCATTGGAACTCCCCGGGGATTTGCTTCCGAGAAAAAAAGATCATTTACAAAGAATTTTACTGACAGAACTGATGATTCATCCGATTGATTGATAATGTTATAACGTGGGCTGAAAGGACTTTTTGTTGGATTATAGAGGTACGACAGATCCTTGGAATCGACAGCAATCTGGGTAGACTTGCAGGAGATCATCATTACCAGGACGATAACCGTTATTCCTATAATCGTGATAGTTGATTTAATTTTGTAGTTGTTCATAATCTGAATGAGTTTTTTTAAGTATTTTTCTCTTTCCATACTATTCTTACCCTGCAGAGTTCTTTATTATCTTCTGAACGGAAAATGGAATGGAATAGTAAGCTCCTGTTCTCTTTTTCTTCAGATGTTCTTATAATTATTTCTTCATTATAATGCGATTCAGCAAGATAGTTAATTTCGACGGAAGCAGGAGAATTATACATAACGAAATCCAGGTCATAACTATCCAGTATCCATTTCAGGTATCTGACATTATTTGTATGATGATTAATGTCAAGATCGCTGATGCGTACATTAAATCTGGAGTCAATACGGCCTTCCGGATCGGCAGGCTCAAGTCTGGATGCATTTCGGAGAAGAGAATTTTCTGAATTAGCGTTAATATTATAATTGACCAGTGTATGGTCGGGTCTCAGAATTTTTCTGGTTAACTGGTTAAGAATAAGCCAGGATGATGTAGCGGAGGCAATAATTCTGCCGTCAGGATAAGTAACAATATAATCTCTGACAGCAAAGATCTTATCAGTACCTCTTGGCCAGGTTCTTACAGTGATCTTTTCATTCCAGCCAGGCAAGTCTGAAATCACAGTATACATTCTTGACAAAACCCAGAAACTGTTTTGTCTCATCAGGTCATCTCTGCCATAACCCAGTTTAACTGCATGTTCAGAAGCGCTATCCTGAAGAAAATCAAAGAGGGAACAAAGGGCTAATCTTCCATCGGGTCCTGTTTCATAAACATGAATCGTGTATTCTTTTTCAAGCTGATGCAGCTCCATATTCAGAAATTCTTTTGCATATACTCTTCAACTTCATGAGAATATATTGTCCATTTGTTCATCTCTTCATTCAGACTGATCTTAAGATCCTCATATTTTCTATAAATCTCCTCATGATTTACCTGAGATTGTCCAGGTTCTGAAATTATTTTCTCGAGCGTATTTAGCTCAGCTTCCATTTTCACTATTTCCTTTTCCGAATCCTCAAGTCTTTTACGCAATCTTCTCATACTCCTTTCTTTCTCCTTCTTCTCTATGTATTTCTGTTTATTATAAGAGATATCATCTGTTTTTGTTTCCCTTATTACCTTATCTTTCTTCTCGATCTCTCTAAGATTATCAATCTTTTTCTTTCTGAGGAAATCATAAATGCCTCCAAGGTGTTCCTTAATTCTGGAATGTCTGAATTCAAAAACCTTGCTTACCAGTCCGTTTAGAAAATCTCTGTCATGCGAAACCACAATTAACGTGCCATCATAACCGACAAGTGCCTGTTTCAGGATATCTTTCGACCGCATATCAAGGTGGTTTGTCGGCTCATCAAGAACAAGAAGATTACAGGGATCGAGCAGCAATCTCACCAGCGCAAGTCGCGATCGTTCACCCCCTGATAATACTTTTACCTTCTTGTCAATATCATCACTCCCGAATAGGAATGCCCCGAGCATATCTCTTATCCTGGTTCTTATATCTCCTTTTGCCACTTCATCAATTGTCTGGAGAACCGTTTTGTTTACATCCATCAGCTCATCCTGATTCTGGGCAAAATAGCCTGTTCTGACATTATGACCTTTTTTAAGTGTTCCGTTAAACAGGAGATCTCCTGTGATGATCCTGGCAAGGGTGGTTTTACCTTCGCCATTTCTGCCGACAAATGCAACTTTTTCTCCTCTAGTTATTGTAAGTGAAATTTTGTTCAGAACTATATGTGAACCGAAACTTTTTGAGAGATTTACAGCTTCGACAACTACAGTTCCGGAACGAGGAGCATGTGGAAATCTTATGTTTATAGCACTTGTGTCTTCCTCATCAACCTCAATCCGGTCAATCTTATTGAGGTACTTTATTTTTGACTGCACCTGAACAGCTTTGGTTGCTTTGTATCTGAACCTTTCAATAAATCTTTCGGTGTCTTCTATCATTTTCTGCTGGTTCCGGTATGCAGCAATCTGTTGTTCTCTCCTTTCTTTTCTGAGTTCTGTGTACCTTGACCATGAGACTTTGTAATCATATATCCTGCCAAGCGAGATCTCAACAGTTCTTGTAGTTACATTATCGAGAAAAGCTCTGTCGTGTGAAACAAGAATTACAGCTCCGGGATATGTTTTAATATAGGATTCAAGCCATTGAATTGATTCAATGTCAAGGTGGTT
>DCVC01000030.1:0-6720 GCA_002328625.1 Bacteroidales bacterium UBA2198 | reverse complement strand
GGTCAAAATCCTTCCTTTCGAAACCCAGACCCGTAAGGGTTTGTTCCGTTTCAGCCTTATAACTGTCTCCTCCAAGCATTCTGAATCTCTCCTCAGTTTCAGTAAGATGATCACAAAGGCGTAAATATTCTGATGAATCATAGTCATCCCTGCTTGCTATCTCTTCGGTACACCGCTCTATGTCTTTTTCCAGATTTATAACTTCATCGAATGCAGACAAAGCCTCATTCAATACTGTTGTGGTATCATTAACAGTCATTTGCTGGGGGAGGTAACCTATAGTCACCTGTTTTGACATATCAACCACTCCTGAAGAGGGACTCTGAATCCCTGCAATAACCTTAAGCAGAGTAGATTTCCCGGCTCCGTTTTTTCCGGCAAGGCCAATACGATCCTGTTCATTAATAAGGAATGAGATATTTGTCAATAAGTCAAAACTGCCAAATGAAACAGAAATATCCTGAATTGAAACCATACCTGAAAATAATTGACTGCAAATATATGAAAAGTATATCAGCCAGTGGCGCAGGGTTTATGGGTCCAAAAAATTATCTTTGTACCGGTAATATATTATAGAAAGCAGATTGTCAATTTGATTTTAATAGTCAGGGAATGCAAGGTAAAAAGAGTGTTTTAAGGGTTACATCATTATTCTTTCTGTATGCAGCTCTGATGGTAACATGCAGGAAAGATGACAAACAACCAGACTACTCATATTTCATATCAAAGGAGTATGCTGTATCATATAAAACAGCATATATTAATAATTTGATTGATATTGCCGCAAGGGCTTACCCTGACATCAGTAACCTGAAACAATTTGTAAAAAGCGATGTTGATGTGTATAAGTTGACTTATAAAACAAGTGTAAGTGGTAATGATGTCAATGCATCGGGTCTATTATGTGTTCCGTCCAGTCCTGGCAATCATCCGGTTCTCTGTTTCCAGAATGGTACAAACACGGTAAATTCGAATGCACCAACCATGTATGTAATAAATCCCTTATATCAATTGATAGAGGTTGTTGCTTCGATGGGCTACATTGTTGTTATTCCGGATTATCCGGGATTTGGAGTATCAAGTCAGACCGCTCATCCTTATCTTATCACAGAACCCACCGTAAGATCAATTATCGACATCCTTTTTGCAGTCAAAGAGGTTGATGACTCTGAATTTCCTGGTATAACAATAATTAACGAGTATTATCTTCTGGGATACTCCCAGGGAGGCTGGGCAACTCTTGCACTGCATAAAGCACTTGAGCAGAAATACAGTGATCAATTTAATCTCAGAGGCATTGCCTGTGGAGCCGGTCCTTATAATCTGGATTATCTTTTTCAGAGCATGATCAATAGAGCCAGTTACCCCATGCCGGTTTATATTGGATATATAGTAAATGCATATAAAGCCTATAACCAGTTTACAAATCCTGTTACCGATATTCTCAAGGAACCATACGCGTCAAGGATAAATTCCCTATTTACAGGAATTTTTACATCTGACCAGATTAACAACCAGCTTACAAAATCAATCCCCGATCTGTTTAATTCGGATTTCATTGAAGGATTCACTACGGATCCGAAATATACTTCAATCAGAGAAGCATTGATAAGAAACAGCGTTTCTGCCTGGAAAACAGAAAAACCACTTTTTTTTGTTCACGGGGGAAATGATTCTCATGTAAATCCGTTAGTAACTGAGAATGCTTATCTAGAAATGATCCGGGCAGGAGCATCTTCTCAGACATGTATCAAGGAAATTATTCCCGGGTTAGATCATGGCAACGGCTTAATACCCTGCATGACAAAAGCATTAATATTTTTGATCAATCAGCGCAATCCTTAGGATTGCCTGGAGGATCGGTGAAGAGCAGTATTCTGGTTTAATTCATTATGGTATGACAAAGAAAAAGGATTTGCCTTCATTTCAGAGAGTGACAATAACTGATATTGGTGCTGAAGGAAATGCTTTGACAAGGGTTGACAATCATGTGGTGTTTATACCTATGCTCATCCCGGGGGATGTAGTTGATATTCAGGTTTGCAGAAAGAAAAAGAAATACTCTGAAGGGAGGGTTATAAGGATTCACCAATATTCCACCGACAGGGTTGAGCCACGATGTATCCATTTCGGAGTTTGCGGGGGATGCAAATGGCAGCATCTGCCTTATCATCTGCAGCTTTTCTATAAGGAGAAGCAGGTGAAAGATGCTTTAGAAAGAATCGGAAAAGTAAGCTTACCGGAGATTAAGCCAATTTTAGGATCAGAAGATACTTACTTCTACAGGAACAAACTGGAATATACTTTTTCAGACAGGCGCTGGTTAACCCGTGAGGATCTCCTGTCAGATAATGAATTTGCCAGGGAAGATGCAATAGGATTCCATATTCCGGGAGGATTTGACAAAGTACTGGACATCAAAGAGTGCTATTTGCAGCCAGAGCCTTCAAACTCAATAAGGAATTCAGTAAGAGATTATGCACATAAGGATCGGATGATCTTCTTTAATATAAGGGAGCAAACAGGCTATCTCAGGAACATTATTATCCGTAACAACCTTAAAGGTGATGTAATGGTTGTCGTGGTTTTTTACTACGACGATAGAAAGAGGAGGGAAGGACTCCTTGATCACGTTGTTGATAAATTTCCCCGCATCACTTCGTTGATGTATGTAATCAACTCAAAAAGAAATGATTCTCTGGCCGAAACTGAGCCCATTCTGTACAAGGGGGAAGATCACCTTGTTGAAGAAATAGATGGACTTAAATTCAAAATAGGACCAAAATCATTTTTCCAGACCAATACAAAACAAGCACAGAAGTTATTTCATATCTCAAAAGAATTCGCGGATCTTAAGGGCGATGAGATTGTTTACGATCTGTACACTGGTACAGGAACAGTTGCAAACTATTTAGCCTCTTTATCGAAAAAAGTTATTGGTATTGAATATACTGGCGAAGCTGTAAAAGATGCCGTGATCAACTCCGGATTAAACAAGATCAGGAACACCTCATTTTTTACAGGTGACATCAGGTCAGTCCTGACAGAAAAGTTTATAGCTGATAATGGCACTCCTGATGTAATTATAACTGATCCACCCAGAGCTGGTATGCATAAGGATGTTGTTAGAAGCATTTTGTTTGCTGCTCCGGAAAAAGTCATATACATAAGCTGTAATCCATCAACCCAGGCGCGCGATATCCTTCTTATGTCGGATCATTACAAAGTTATAAAGGCACAACCGGTTGATATGTTCCCTCATACTCATCACGTTGAAAATGTTGTTCTTTTGAAAAAGTTATATCAATAAAAAGGATATTTCATCTGATTTAAATGATCTGAAAATAATGTATATTTAATGCCTGTTTGATAAACCATAGATATGAGCCCTGAAAATCGTGAAAATGTTGATTTCATTCCCTTGTTGCAAAATCAGGATATTGACGAACACCTGGCAAGCCTCAGGTATGCTTATATGATTCAAAATGCATTAATGCCTGACCATGAATTTCTTAAGGGGTTACTCAGTGATTTCTTCATCTTCTTTCTTCCGCGTGATATTATCAGTGGTGATTTTTATTATGCTTTTTGCAATCGTCAGTATGTTTGTGTAGCAGCAGGAGATTGCACTGGTCACGGTGTCCCTGGAGCCCTTTTGAGTATACTGGGAATCAGTTTTCTGAATGAGATCCTTCAATCGAAAGTTAATCTGAAGGCAAACAGAATTCTTAACATGATGCGTGAAAAGGTTATGAAGGCTCTTCATCAGACCGGCACACATTCAGAGACAAAAGACAGTATTGATATTGGATTATGCATTATTGAAAAAAGTGCAGGCATCCTCCAGTTCTCGGGAGCCAACAGACCCTTAATAATGACAAGGGGAGGACTCTTAACCGAATTCAAACCTGATAAAATGACAATTGGTATTGCTCCTCACACAGAGCAACCGTTTAATAATAGAGTCATTGAAATAAAACCAGGTGATTCATTTTATCTTTTTTCTGACGGATTTGCCGATCAGATTGGAGAACTGAGTGATAAAAGGTTTAAGTACAAACAGTTTAAACAAATCCTTGAATCGGTTACAGGTCTTTCCATGGCTAATCAGAAAGAGTGCCTGGAATTTTCATTTAATGAGTGGAAGGGCAATACACAACAGGTTGATGATGTTCTTGTTTTTGGATTTCAAATATAATCTGCCGTTATTATGAAGCTGGTAGCTTTCAGGATAAAGAACTTCCGGTCGATAGTTGATACAGACTGGCAAAACCTTTCTCCGGATAATATTACCTGTCTTATTGGTCAGAACGAGTCCGGTAAAACATCAGTTCTGGAAGCTCTGAAAGTATTTTATTCGGGTGTCATATCAGAAGATGTATTGAGAAGTGATCTTTCGCTGCCTGAAGTAAGCTGTCGTTTCAACATTCCGGAAGGGTGGCTGATCAAGGTTACCGATAACCCGGGTACAGAACTGAGAGAGCTGTTATCAGGACTAAATCATCTTGAACTTACGAGGAAATGGATGCCTGACTTATCATCAGTTATTTGTGCCAGTGGTGCAATAAGCCAGTATCTTGATTCTCTGGAAGATGCGTGGAGACTCTATCTTGATGATGTAACTGTAAAATTGCAGAATGAGGTAAGCCTGATAAATAACCACGAGTCAAGTTTGAAGAATCTGACGGCACAGGAAGCCGAGATCAAAGAAAAGCTTGCAGAGGCAAAAGGAAGCAGAAAAGGATTTATGTTATTTGGAAGAAGGGCTGTTGATCTGACATCAGCTCCGGGTTCTCAATACCCTGCTTTAAAAGCTCAGTTAAGTGAAATAAGAAAAAAAGAGGAGGAGATCAGGGAGGAGCTTTCAAAGAGCCAACCGGTTGCCAGAGCCGGAGAAACATGGGCAAAACTTAAGGAGAAATGTGATACTCTTGACAGTCATCTTGAAGAACTTTCCATTAAACTGGAAGAGAGGCACCAGAAAATGACCCTGTTGATGCGACCTGTGGAGAGTGGCAGTGATCTTGACTGGAATAATATACTGAACGATTATCGGAGGACACGAAGTGAGAAAGATAATAAGCATGAGGAACTTGACCGGCATTTGGCTTTTTCGGGCTATGTAATGGAAGGATACCCGGAGGTTGTAGCAGAAAAAAAAGTAAATGAAACAGTTAAATCTTACAAATCTCATTATAACAGCGAAATTCTTGGCAAAAAATACTTTGAATTTTGTCCGGTATTTGAGATGTTTGAAGATTTTGGCAGCCTTCTTCCCAACAGGATTGATCTGGAAGATATAATTAATGGCAACTACCAGGTTGAAGGCTTCAAAGCAGCCCGTAATTTCCTCTCATTAGCCCAGCTCGAATACTCATTCTTTGATCAACCTTCAAGCAGGATACTGAAGCAGAAGATTGAAAACCTTAATAATTCTCTCACAAGGAATTTCCAGGATTTCTGGCAGCAGTCCATAGGAAGAAATAACAAAATTAATATTCAGTTTGAACTGGATCACTATAATTCATCCTATGGAGCTAAAGCAGGGAAACCTTATCTTGAGTTCTGGATCAAAGATGAAGGGGAAAGGCTCTATCCGAAACAAAGAAGCCGTGGTGTGAGATGGTTTTTGTCTTTTTATCTTGAATTGAAAGCTTCAGCCGGCGATAAGAGTAAATCAACAGTTCTCCTGGTTGATGAACCAGGGGTCAGCCTGCACGCAAGAGCCCAGGAAGATGTACTTAAAGTCTTTGAAGACATCTGTAAAAAGACTCAGATCATTTATACCACTCATTCACCTCACCTTGTAGAGATAAGCAAACTTCACCGGGTCCTTGCAGTGCAGCGAGATGACCTTGACAATTACAGGAGTACGACACGGATAATTGATCCCCTTCGATTATCTTCCGCCACCCCTGATACACTTACTCCATTGCAGAGTATACTTGGAAATCCGGCGGCCAGTGAGGGATTCTTTTCAGGAAGATTTAACCTGATTGTTAATGATATTGGAACATTTTATCTTTTAAATGCGGTAATCCATCTGACAGGATTCAAAGGAAAGATAAGTCTGATACCTTCGACGGATGTTTCTTCTATCACTTTGTTATGTAATATTTTAATGGGATGGGGGATGGAATTCGGGGTTCTCCTTTTTGAAAACGAAAGTGAAAACCAGATAGAAGAGGATCTCAGGAAAACAGTTTTTAAAACTAAAGGCAGCGGTAGTGACATGATAATTAAGATGCCGGAATCATTTTTAAATTCCGAGGATCTTCTATCGACCCTTGATTTTAAGAATTATATTCTAAAGAGCAGGGAGGGTATTACAGTTCCAAATTCTGTTTATATCAGGGATAAGGAGATTTCAAGGAATTTCGTCTTAAGCAGGTTCCTTCATGGTGTGAAGCAGGGAGTCATACAGATTTCAAATCTCGACGAAGAGACACGGGAGAATTTTGAATTGTTCGCAAAACTGCTTGGGGGCCTTAAATAAATTTTAAGTTATTTTGCGCTTTGTTCATGTTTTCCTACTTTTATCGCGCATTTTGGAGAGATGGGTGAGTGGCTTAAACCAGCAGTTTGCTAAACTGCCGTATGGGAAACTGTACCGGGGGTTCGAATCCCCCTCTCTCCGCCATTAAATTTCTAATCCATTGTATTTAAACTTTTTACAATGGTTTTATTTTATTCACATGCAATATTACATACAGTATATAG
>DCVC01000154.1 GCA_002328625.1 Bacteroidales bacterium UBA2198 | reverse complement strand
TGAGGGTGTGATCAGAATAATATCGTCAGAGATACGTTGACTGATGTTCCCTCCCGAGGTAGTTGTAAGGCCCAGCTTATAAAGTCGTCTCAAGAACCTGGCAACCTCTTTGCGTTCCTTCTTATATGTTTCTTCACTGCTCATCTGGATATCAATCTACCAGGTCAATAACGCCATTAAGGACATACCTGGGTCTGTAAGGAAACCTGTCAATGCCATTACGGTCGGTAATGCCGCTTAAAACCAGAAGTGTATCTATTTCCGATTCCAGACCGCAACGAACATCCGTATCCATACGATCACCTATTACTATTGCATCTTCTCTTTTCACTCCAAGCTTTTTCAGGGCAATACGCATCATAAGAGGATTTGGTTTTCCTACAAAATAGGCTTCTTTACCTGATGCTATTTCAATTGGAGCGATAAGAGCTTTAGTTGAGGGAGTGATGCCATCCTCGGCCGGACCGCTCACATCAGGATTGGTGCCAATCAGTCTGGAGCCTTTAAGTACCATGTTAACAGCTGTCTCGATCTTCTCAAAGTTATAAGTGTCTGTATCTCCAACAACAACATAATCGGGATTCACATTGTTTATGGTATAGCCAATACTGTATAGAGCATGTATCAAACCTGCATCACCTATAATAAAAGCGCTCCCGTCAGGTTTCTGACTGGCGAGGAAGCTTGCAGTAGCCAGTGCACTTGTGTAAAAGTGATCTTCCTCAACGTTTATGCCAAGTCGCTTAAGTTTTTCCTGTAATTCTTTAGGTGTCCGCTGGCTGGCATTAGTAAGAAAGAGGTATTTTTTTCCTGACTCTTCAAGCCAGTTCAGGAAATCGTTAACCCCCGGGAGGAGTTTGTTACCATGATAGATAACACCATCCATGTCAATTATAAAGCCAGATTTTTCTCTTATTTTTTCAACTATGTCTTCCATTTTTATTCATTTGCAATGTAAATATATCAAAAAGGACCCAGACTCCTTCTCCATACAACAACTATACTCCTTCACTGTTAAGGAGCAATAATTTTCCTGATGAAAAATCACACATGGGCTGGTGCCCCTTAAGAGGCAAAATCTTCTCATGTATTGCATCAATTATCCAGTGTGGCTGAGGGAAGAAAAACTGCTCCATCTCATAGGCCGGGGTTATCCAGTTACGGGAACCTATAGTGACTGGCGGAGCATCAAGATCGTCAAATGCAAGTTCAGTGATTGTCTGGGCCATCTCTTTCAGGAATGAACCCCTCGATGAGGCATCACTTGCCAGGACAATTCTTCCGGTCTTTTTTACAGATTGGACTACAGGTTCGTAATTAAACGGGACCAGTGAACGGGCATCAATTATCTCTGCACTTAATCCATAATTCTTCTGAAGAGTATCAGCTGCTTTTATGACAGGGTATAAAGTTGCTCCTATGGAGAGGATTGTTATATCTTCTCCTTTTCTTTTAATATCGGGTTCACCAAACGGGATCTCGTAATAATCTTCAGGAACACCTTCTTTATGAAACATTTCACCTATGTCGTAGATTCTCTGGCTTTCAAAGAAAATAACAGGATCTGTGCCCTGCAATGCGCTGTTCATCAATCCCTTGGCATCATAGGGAGTGGCGGGAAAAACAACCTTCAATCCGGGGATGTGAGCCACTAGCGACGACCAGTCCTGTGAATGTTGTGCGCCATATTTCGATCCCACTGATACCCTGATTACTACAGGCATTTTAATAATGTTGCCGCTCATAGCCTGCCATTTGGGCAGCTGGTTAAATACCTCATCACCCGACCGGCCCAGGAAATCACAGTACATGATCTCTGCAACAACTCGCCCGCCGCACATGCCATAACCGATCGCGGTTCCGACAATTGCCCCTTCCGATATCGGTGAATTGAAGAGTCTGTGATATGGCAGGGCCTCTGTCAGCCCGCGGTAAACAGCAAACGCTCCCCCCCAGTCGCGATTCTCTTCCCCCCATGCTGCAAGGGCCGGATCTTTGTAGAAGCGGTCTATTATAGCCTCAAAGATGCCGTCGCGTAACTGGAACAGCCTGGCTTTTGAGACCGCTTTGCCTTCTTTGTCAAGATGAAACCTTGCTTTGTTTTTTATTGATTTAACCCTTGGATTCTCTTCAAGAGGAATAAGTACTTCCGGTATCCTTTCATCCATCCTTTCAGATGAGTCATTCGAAAACATCATTTTTCCTATAGCGTCAGGATCGTTTTGCAGGTTCAGCCGGGGAGATACTTCATCGTCTATTGTGAGTTTAAGTATATTCATCAGAATATCAGCTGTTTCATTGCCTATTTCTTCGAGCCTGTAAGATTCTGCAATACCGGCATTAACGAGAGTGTCTCCGAAAGAGATAATAGAATCTTCTCTCTGCCATGCTTCGATTTCTTCTTTTGATCTGTACGAAGAAGCATCGGAAGGGGAGTGACCACTGATCCTGTAAGTAAGAGTATCCAGTAATACAGGCCCTTTTTTCTCCAGGAGGATCTTCTTTTTACGCCTGAAAGCATCTATGACAGCCAGGGGATTATACCCGTCTATCCTTTCAGCATGCATCATTTCGGGGTTTACTCCGGCTCCTACACGGGCCAGTATACCATATCCCATCGTCTCCCCCATCGTCTGCCCGCCCATACCATAGAGGTTGTTCATAAAATTGAAGATAAGCGGCAGACCTCCTTGATAATCTCCTTCCCACAAAGTTCTGTACTGATCCATTGTGGCAAACGAGATGCCTTCCCATACAGGTCCGCAGCCCATAGATGCATCGCCAATATTACATACCACAATGCCTGGTTTTTTGTTTATCTTTTTATAGAGTGCAGCGCCCACTGAGATGTCACCCGAACCGCCAACTATTGCGTTATTTGGATAGATGCCAAACGGAGTGAAAAAAGCATGCATCGAACCGCCCAATCCCTTATTGAACCCATTCTCCCTGGCAAATATTTCAGCCAGTGCACCATATAAAAGAAAATGTATAGCAAGCTCTTTGACCGTTCCGCTGAATCCTTTTTCGACAACTTTTAAAGCAGAACCTTCGAAGTAGTTTCTCATTATCGAATAGAGAGCCTCATCGTCAAGTTTTTGTATCGCAGAGAGTCCCTTGGCAAGTATCTCTCCATGACTCCGATGTGATCCGAAAATATAGTCTTCAACGCCAAGAATATATGCCATTCCTACGGCTGAAGCTTCCTGCCCTATTGAGAGGTGGGCCGGCCCCGGATGATTATAAGGGATCCCTTTATATTCATTTGTGGTCTTTATAAGGTTCAACATTGTTTCAAACTCCCTTATTATTACCATATCATGGTATATTCTTATAAGCTCTTCATTGCTGAAGTTCTTTTTTTCTTCCTCAATTGTTTTATTGTACTGATTTACAGGGATACTGCCGAACTCAATGAATTGAGGTTTGCGAACCTCCCGCGGATCAATGTTCTGATTTTTTGGCATATTATATATATCTTAATAACTGAATTCTTCTATCTGCTTCTTTATCTCTTTAAGGAAAAGTGTTGCAGGGCCCCCGTCAACAGCCCTGTGGTCGTATGTAAGTGACAAGCCTATATAAGGAACAAATCCGAATATATTATTGCCCATATCAGCAGGCCTGTTAATTATTGTGCATACGCCAAGAATTGCTACCTGGGGCAGGTTTATCACAGGAGTGAACATTTCCACTCCATAGCTGCCAAGATTTGTTACGGTAAAGGAAGCCGCCGTGCTTTGAATCAGTTCAGGATTAATGTTCCCTCTTCTGCAGGCTTCCGCGACCTTTCTTAATTCCTGAGAAAGTTCAGCAAGATTCATCTGGTCTGCATTTTTAACAACAGGTACCATGAGTCCCCTGGGAGTTTCCACCGCAATGCCAAGGTGGACTCTGTTAAAGGTTTTTATCCTGTCATCGAGGAAATGGCTGTTTAGCTCAGGGAATTTACCGAGGGCTCCTATAACGCACCAGCATATCATATCGTTAAGTGTGATATCCTCGCTTTCTGTTCCCCCTGTGATGCCTTCTTTGATTTTGCGTCTTGTTTCAAGTATTTGACGGACATCTGCACTCATATGATGTGTGAGCTGAGCTGACCTTTGCAATGATGCCAGCATTGCTCTTGCAATTAATTTCCGGACATTTGTCAGCGGCTGTTCGGTGAATTCAATTCCTTGTTCCTGAGATGCCTCTATCTGAAACCTTTCTCCAGAGAGAGCCTGTTCAATGTCGCGGCAGATTATTCTTCCGTTTGGTCCCGATCCGGAAATGTCATGGTAATCCAATCCTTTTTTCAGTGCAAATCGCCTGGCTCTTGGTGAGATCCTTTTTCTTAAACTATCATTTCCTGCTCTGGCATGCGAATCTTCAACAGAGGTCGCCGGTGCCGGCCCGGTTTCTTTTTTTTCCGGAGGTTTGCCAGCTTCCGGCAGAGGTGATTTCCCGGTTATGGTTTTATCAATAATTTCTCCGGGAGAACCTATAAATGCAACATCGTAAAGAACCGGAACTTCCGCTCCTTCAATATACATGACATCTAATAGTGTCCCGTCGGCCGGTGATTCCATATCAAATGCTGCCTTGTCTGTTTCATAAGAAAAGATTATGTCTCCGGCTTTTACCGTATCTCCTTTCTGTTTGAACCATTTTGTTATTATGCAGGTTTCAACCGACTGCCCCTGCCTTGGCATTTTAACAGGAATTGCCATTGTGTTTTGGTTATTTGGTTATTTTGGACAATCATTTTATTTAATATATTGTTGACTTGTAATTATAAGTAAAGCTAAAGACATTAAAGTTATAATTGAAATTCCTAATATTCAAAGAATACAAAAATAATTATTTAAACTTGTATTTACAAGTAAAAAATAATATATTTACAAAAAATTAATGATTAAATGGCTTTATCCATAATCATACCACGTTACAGGAAGCTTTATGAGATTCTCAGGAAGCATATAGATGAAAGTGTTTACAGTGAAGGTGATCTTCTACCCTCTGAAAATGAGTTGTGTCACCTTTACGGAATGACACGGCCCACGGTCCGTCAGGCTTTGAGTATGCTTGCAAACGATGGGTATATAAGGAAATATCAGGGGAAGGGCAGCGTAGTGCACCATCTTCCAAGAGACATCGGGATACTTTCCGTATCAGGGACAACTACGGCTGTCGGTAACCGGAACCTGAAGACAAGAATAGTTGTAAAACCCTTTATTATGCCATGGCCCGAGAATTTCATGTTCACTTTATCGGAGCTTGAAAAAGAGTCGGGTTGCATTTATATGGAAAGGTTAAGG
The DNA here is from genome assembly GCA_002328625.1 of Bacteroidales bacterium UBA2198. Classification (GTDB taxonomy): domain Bacteria; phylum Bacteroidota; class Bacteroidia; order Bacteroidales; family VadinHA17; genus LD21. Next base: position 723 of record DCVC01000154.1, on the reverse strand, counting down.
CTTCTTGACAATGATCCTGTTTTTTATGACATTAGTTTTATTGCCAATATCAATCTTCCACGGATCACCGCCCGGAAGTTTGAAAACAGATCTCTTTTTCAGATTCTCAGGGAGTACTATGGAATTGAGATCAAGGGAGGTGAACAGCGGATCAAGGCAATACCAGCTTCTTCCAAAACAGGACGTTTTCTGAAGGTCAAGAAAGGAGTGGCAGTGCTTCATCTTGAAAGGAAGATTGAGACCAGTGTTAATGGTTTATTCCTTTATTCATCTATTTATTGCAATACAGAGAAATATTCAATCTTCGGCAGATTCTGATTTGTTGCATAAGTGTGTAATTGTTAAGAAAAAAGATTACTTTTATACTCTTTAAATTCAAATGCATAATATTTTACGTAGTATAATTTGGTTCAATTAAATCAACCTGAAAATAGAAAAGCTTATGAAAGAACAAAAGAATTTATGGTCAAGACGCCGGTTCCTTGGTTCTGCCGCTGTCGGAATGGCCGGTATTGTTGTGATACCCCGTATTGCAACTTCATGTAAAAGCAGTACAGATACCGACACTAAACTTGGATTTATTGGTTTAGGTCGGCAGGCGATGTTCCTTCTGAATGGTTTTATTCAGATTCCCGGTGTGAAAGTGCTTGCCGGGTGCGATGTTTATGGTATTAAGAGGAAACGTTTTGAGAACAGGGTAAATGAGTTCTATACCAATGCTGG
>DCVC01000290.1:681-11568 GCA_002328625.1 Bacteroidales bacterium UBA2198 | reverse complement strand
AAAGTGGAAATTGACTTTAGAGATCTATTAATTAAATTTTTTGCTGAAGAGATTTCAGATGAAGAATTGGTCCTGTTGAAAACCTGGTTGGATAAGGATACCGAAAACAGGAAAGTATTTGATCAGGAAAATGAACTATGGCAAGAGACAAGTAATAAAACAAAATTAGAGTATTTTAATACTGATATAGCATGGAATGATATTTCTAATCGCCTTCACCTCCGGAGAAATAACCGCAAGTCAGTAACTGTAATAAGAAATAGTACCTTCAAAATATATATTGCAGCAGCATCTGTTGCATGTTTACTGATGTTAGGCGCCCTGAGCCTTTTGATTACACGTAATGATGTCTTTAATAAGGTTGCAAAGTCCTCAACAACAATATTAACGCCCGATGGTGAAAAGGCACACATTTCCCTTTCTGATTCCACAACAATTATTCTTAATTCAGGAAGCAAAATAGAATATAAAGGACATTTTAACCTTAAAGACAGGTACATAAAACTGGAAGGAGAAGCCTTTTTCAATGTTCATACAAATCCTAAAAAACCGTTTGTTGTCCAGTTGGAACAAATGGACATTTCTGCCACCGGTACAAAATTTAATGTTTTATCCTACGATAATGAAGATCGTGTAGAAGCCACTCTTGAAGAAGGCAAAATACAGATTTCAATTGAGGGCAGGGAACCTATTCATTTACAAACAGGACAGCAGGCTGTATTTTTAAAACGTTCTGGAAAATTTGAAATTCGTGATGTTAATATTGAGACATATACTTCATGGAAAGAGAATAAGCTCCGATTTAATGATGCTCCATTGGAAGAAGTATTTAGAAGAATCGGAAGAAAGTACAATGTCACTTTCGATTTAACGAGTAGTGATTTATTAAATCTGAAATATACCGCAACATTTATTGATGAGTCAATTGAAGAAGTAATGCAATATTTAAAGGTAGTCACTCCAATCACTTATAAAATTTACTATCGTAATACTGTTAATAATAATGAATATTTGAAACCTAAGATTGTGGTCGGATTGAGAAATCCTATTAAATAGGTCAAAGTGAATAATTATGAAATAAAAACCATTTCATCCAATTGAACAAGAAGGTATTTTATTCATATAATCTATTTTATAAACTATTTACCCAAACCTAATTAAATCCATTGCCTATGATAAAAAAAAATCAACTACCTGTAAACTAAGAAGCAGGAAAATCCTGGCCGATCTCCCTGCCTCATTTTAGCAACAGCATTATTACCAGCTTAAAGCATGGTTTAATGCGATTTAGTCATTTAACCTCTAAATCAAACAAACATATGAAAAAAATTGAAATTTTCAATCGGACAACACTACACAAAATTTGTTCGAAACCAATCTTCAGGATTATGAAACTAATGACATTACTTTTTATTTTAACAATCTTCAATGCATTTGGAAACAATTCATACGCGCAGATTACAAAATTGAATCTTAACATGAAGAATGTTCCGATTCAGTCTGTTTTCAAAGCTATTGAAGACCAGAGTGAATTCTTTTTCTTGTACAGCTCAAAAATGATAGATGTTGACCAGAAGGTGAATGTCGATACCGAAGGCGGAAAGATAGAAGAAATATTGGATGATCTTTTTGCACATACAAATATTAAATACCTTATTAAGGACCGTCAAATACTACTGGTTGATAGGAAAACAGATGAATCATCATTTTTACAGCAACAGATTAGTATATCAGGAACTGTAACCGACGCATCAACAGGTGTGCCAATGCCAGGAGTGAACATAGTTATAAAGGGTTCAACTACTGGAGTTCTATCTGACACTAACGGGAGATTCTCTATCCTTGTTTCAGATGAAAATGCAATTTTGTCAATTTCTTTTATAGGATATCAAGCTCAGGAAGTTCCATTAGGTGGCAGAAGGAGTTTGGATATTAAAATGTTTGAAAGTCTGACAAGCCTTGATGAGGTAGTTGTAGTAGGCTATGGCACTCAGAAAAAAGTTAATCTGACAGGTTCAGTAGCGGCCGTTGCCAGTAGAGATATTGAAAAACTATCTGTCACTCAGACTTCTCAACTCTTATCAGGTTTAGTTAGTGGGGTAACTGTTTTACAAAGTTCGGGTCAACCCGGGAAAGACAATGTAAATGTCACAGTACGGGGACTTGGCACTTTCAGCGGTGCCGGCAATAGTCCTTTGGTCCTGGTAGATGGATTAGCCTCATCACTGGATAATGTTAATATTAATGATATAGCCAGTATTTCCGTACTGAAAGACGCAGCTTCCGCTGCAATATACGGAACAAGAGGGGCAAATGGTGTAATATTAATTGAAACCAAAAAAGGGAAAGAAGGTGAATTTAGAATTTCTTACCAGGCGTCTGTGGGTATACAAAGACCAACTGAAATTCCTCAGATCGTTGACTCATGGGTTTATGCTGAAACATACAACGAAGCACTTACAAATGCCGGTGGAAGCCCTCAATATAGTGCTGAAGAAATTGCAAAGTTTAAATCGGGTGTTGATCCAGACAATTACCCTAATGCTCAACATTATAACGATTTAATAACATCAGGCAGCGGTTTCCAGACAGATCACCATTTAAGCTTTACAGGCGGAACTGCCAGAAACTCATATATGTTCTCTTTAGCATATCTTGACCAATATGGAATAGTAGCTGAGACTAATTACAAACGTTATAATATTCTCCTTAATGTAAATAGCAAGATCAAAGATAATCTTGTTCTAAATGTGAAGCTTGCCGGACAAAATGGATTAAGTAACGAGCCAACTGCAGTTGATAAGAATCCGGCACAGGGAGTAGAAGGACTTATTAATTATGCTATCAAAATTCCTAACACTTACGCCGGGAAGATGTCAAATGGTTATTATGGTAATCAGACAGGTTTCACTATCGAAGGTTGGATGGATAGTGAATCATTTATTAAAAATAACAATCTTGATGCGATAGCGAGTATTGGTTTAGACTGGTATATTACAAAATCATTAAAATTAACTGGGCTGACAGGGTACAATTTTACGTCAAACAGTAACAAATTTTTCAGACCTCGCTTAGTTGTGGACCAGTTCATCACGCAAGGACCATCCGAACTTAGAATTCGCAAAACTGCAAATGCATTATTAACAGCCCAGGCTTTTATTAATTATGATTTGGCAATCAATAATAATGAATTCCAATTTCTACTTGGATACTCTCAGGAGAGCAACAGAAATGAATGGATTGAGGCATTCAGGGATAATTTTCCTAACAACTCACTTTACGAAATAAGTGCCGGAGCTGCTTCAAATCAACAAAGCACGGGTTCTGCATCTGAATGGGCGTTACGGTCATTTTTTGGCAGAATCAATTACAATTATAAAGGTAAATACCTGATAGAAGGGAATGCCAGATATGATGGATCATCGCGGTTTCCAAAAAACAAAAGATATGGATTGTTCCCATCTCTTTCTTTCGGCTGGAGAGTTTCAGAAGAAAACTTCTTTAATGTCTCCTGGATTAATGACCTTAAGATAAGGGCTTCATGGGGCGAACTTGGCAACCAGAATATCGGGGATTACCCATATCAACAAGTATTAACCCTTGGTCTGAATGCTCCTTTTGGTGTTGCTGAAAAACTTTCGTCCGGAGCAGCCGCCACAGTAGTGCCTAATATAAACATAACATGGGAATCAACAAGGGTTGCTGACTTAGGTTTTGATATGTCACTATTTAAGAGTAAACTGAATCTGTCGTTTGATTATTTCGATAAGTTAACATCCGGAATTCTTTATAACATCACTGCATCAAGAATTCTTGGATTAACCCCGTCAGTTCAAAATGCAGGAGTAGTTTCAAACAAAGGTATTGATTTGAACATCCAACACCAAAACACCCTGGGAAATTTCTCTTACAGGGTTGCAGCAAATTTTGCTTATGTTAAAAACACTGTGAAGGAACTTGCAAATGTAACTCGCGATATTAACGCCGGTCTTTTTGTTGGATACTCCTTACAATCAATCTATGGATATATAGCAGACGGCCTTTTTGTTGACCAGTCAGACATAGCAAATTCTCCCACCCAACCAAGGACACCCTACCCGGGAGATATTAAATTTAAGGATATTAGTGGCCCGGATGGCGTTCCTGACGGGAAGGTAAATGCTGATTATGATCGGACAATTATAGGTAACACATTTCCAAAGTATAATTTTGGAGCTAGTATAAACACCCAATATAAAGGTTTTGATCTTTCAATTCAACTTCAGGGAGTTGCCGGTATAAAACAGCAAATAGGCGGATATGAAGGCAATGCATTCCAACATGGATCAAGCCCTCAGCAATGGATGGTAGATTCAAGATGGACCAAAGAAAATCCTAATCCTAATGCTGCCTATCCAAGGTTCCTGGTTCTCGGTGGTGGGGAACAACAATTCTGGAATTCTACTTTTATCCTTCTTGACGCTTCCTATATCAGAATAAGTAATGTTCAATTGGGATATAATATCCCAAAAAGTATTACTAATAAACTTAAAGTGTCTGATTTCCGGTTGTTTATTGGAGTTACCAACCTTATTACTTTTGATCATTTCCGGGAAGGTTGGGATCCTGAGTTGAGGACTGGTTATCCTCCAGTGCGCTATTTTAATGTTGGAATAAATACTAATTTTTAATTACCTTATGATTATGAAAACAAATATTTCAGAAATATCATATGTCAGATACGCAATTTTATTTGCAATTCTGTTATCAGGTTTTCTTACAGGTTGTGAGGATTTTCTTGATAAACAACCCCTGGATCGACTATCAACCGGCACATTCTGGAAAACTGAAAGTGATGCTTTGCTGGCTCTTACAGGTGTTTATTTTGTTGAGGGTCAGAATTCCTCAGGGGCAAAGCAAAACTATAATTTATGGAATCAGGATACATACCTCAGATTATTTGAAGCTACAACTGACAACGGTTTCGAAAAAGACAATAACGTCACCGATTTCAATAATGGTAACCTGACTCCTGCATATGGTCCGGTAAGGGATCTTTGGAGTACCTCATATGTCACAATTGCCAAATGTAACAACTTCCTTGACAATATTGATGCAGTTTCAATGGACTTAACTAAGCTGGCACAGATGAAAGCTGAAGTTAAAACCATTAGAGCATATGATTATTTTTATCTGTCATTTTTATGGGGCGATGTACCATTAGTGACAAAAGTACAGACAATTAATGAAGCTAATAGTGTTACTCGAACACCGAAGGCTGAAGTAATAAGTTTTGTAATAAAGGAATTACAAGATGCCATTGTTGATTTACCAAGTACTCGGCCTGACAGTGAAAAAGGAAGAATTACAAAAGGAGGAGCACTCGCAATTCTGGGAAGAGTCTATTTAGCTGAGAAACGGTGGGCAGATGCAAAAAATACTTATCAGCAAATAATTGATCTGAATCTTTATATAATAGATCCTCGTTTTAAGGAACTTTTTGAGGATGGAGGAGAAAACAGCAGAGAGATTATTCTGACAAGTAAGCGTATGCCTGAGGTTTATGGCAACTCAATTCTGNNTTGAGGAATTTGAATGCACTGATGGAAAACCTATTAATGAATCTCCCCTTTATGAAGTTGACAATCCTTATGTAAACCGGGATCCAAGACTTCTCAAAACATTCTTTATTGACGGAATAACTATCTTTAAAGGTACTCGTTACGTTGCACACCCTGACTCTTCTCCAACAAAATATCCTGATCAGCTTACACGGCGACCATGGAGCGGTTATATGGTAAAAAAGTTTTGTGATGAGGGTTACTCGGGAGAAGTGAGAGTTTATGGCTGTGATTTCCCTATGATAAGATATGCCGAAGTATTATTGAGTTATCTTGAAGCTAATATTGAATCAGGGACCACAATTACACAGACTTTACTGGATGAGACCATAAATTTGGTTCGTGGTCGTGCTGAAATTGGTATGCCTCCTGTAACTGAGACGGATCCAGCTAAATTGACAACGATCCTCAGAAGAGAAAGAAGAGTAGAGTTGGCCTGGGAAGGCTTGAGGCTTTTTGATCTTTTTAGATGGAGGACTGCCCATATTCATCTGAGAAGCCGGGTTCATGGCATGAAGCTATGTACACAAGCACAAGCTCCAACATATACAAAATTCCCTGTTAATCAGAATGGATATTATTTCTGTGAAGAAACTTTCTTCAGAGAAAATGTTGATTATTTATGGCCGATACCACAAACAGAGAGGGACGTTAATCCAAATCTTGTTCAGAATCCGGGGTATTAATTCCATAGATAAAAAAAATGACAGGAGGGATATAATTGATACCGAACAATATATCTAAGTAAGATTATCCCTCCTGTTATTTTCTTGCCTTTTCAATCTCCATTCAAATACGAATGCTGATGAAATGGTAATTTTAAATAATTCAAGACTATAATCATGAAATTTTTTAACCCTAAATGAAAATGAAGGTAATTGTTCAAATAATATGTTGTGTTATAATAGCATTTATAAACACAATCTCTTGTCCCGTTATTTCAGCTGAAAGTGTCATTAATACCAGGATTGAATCTGACGTATGTGTATACGGGGCAAGTGGTCCAGGGATTGCAGCCGCTGTGGCCGCAGCAAGGGAAGGATTGTCTGTCGTTATCATTGAACCGGCCCATAAAATAGGAGGTCTTCTGGGGTCCGGATTCAGAATGCAACAAGATGTGCCCTATGCTGATCATCTTGGTGGACTTACAGGAGTCTTTTATGCTAAAGATATCGCTCAACCAGAACCCAGACATAAGCAGGGAGCAGGAAAAACTAATATAAGTACTTTACAGTCGATGATTGATGAGTATAAAAACCTTATAAAAGTCATAACAGATCATCGATTGGCAGATGTTAAAAAATCAAAAGGTAAAATCATTGAGGCTATTTTTGAGTATGCCCCTCCGGGTAAAGATGGTGTTCCGATTCCTAAGAGGAGTTCAAATAATCTGATATTTGCTAAAGCCAAGATATTTATTGATGCAAGTTATGAAGGAGATCTGATGGCATATTCAGGTGTGCCATATCGTGTAGGGAANNAACAGGAATATGGAGAATCACTTGCAGGAACTGTTCTCAGCAAGAAATTCCCTGGTGTAGATCCGTATGTCGAAGAAGGAAATCCTAAAAGCGGATTACTTTCATGCATTACACCTGATCCATTGGGTAAAGAAGGTGACGCAAGCAGGTTCTTTATGGCTTATAATTTTAAACTCGCCTGGGAGGCTAATCCCACTGAAGAATATCCAGGCATAATAATAACACCACCTGAAATAAAGAATGAAGATGTCTATGAGTTGCTAAGACGGTATGTCAAAGCAGGATACCCGTTTACATGGCCCAATGAGAACTTTAGCAGAGGAGAATTGATGACAGGGACGTTACCTGGAATGCAGATTGACTATCCTGATGGCGATTGGACCATCAGATCCAGAGTATGGAGGGAATTTATCGATCATGTAAGAACACTTACCGACTTTTCAGGTAAAGAGGTTCGGTTACTTTCAGGTATTAACGAAGATACAGACGGATGGCCATTCCTTTACATCCGTGGGGGGCGAAGAATGATAGGAGAATATGTTATGACACAACATGATATGCAGTTGCAGACTAATCCTCCTACACCAATCTGTCTGGGCTATTACAAAATAGATATTTATCCCAACAGACTTGTAGTTCTCGATGACGCTACCTTGGCACACGAGGGTAATATTTGGGCCCATGTCTCACCTGGTCCGTATCAGATACCGTATGGTGCGATAATTCCAAAAAAGAAGGATTGCAAAAATCTCCTGGTTCCACTTTGCATGTCCGCAAGCCATATTGCATATTCTTCAATAAGAATGGAAGCAACATATATGGCGATGGGCGAATCGGCAGGCATTGCTGCTGCTTTAGCTGTTAGAGAGAATAAACCAGTTCAGGATTTAGATCGTAATATCTTAACATCCTTGTTAATAAAATATGGACAAAAGCTAAAATGGGATGGCAAAGGTTACAGATTGTGGCGCTATAATATTTTCAGCAAACCAATGGAAGAAGTTACAAGATGGGACACCAATCCCGAAGAGTATATGAAGCATCCGGTTAATACTTTATGGAAATAGTTTTTGGAAATGCCAGCAGACATTTATACTTATCAATTCTATCGAGCGAAATAAAGAAACTCAAGATATTAACAGTCATAAATTAACAACAGTGTAAATAGTCAGTTGCAGGGTGGTGAAAAGACTTGAACATTTTATAAAACCAGATAGTATTACAGCATTTTTGGAATATCTGAAAAGAAAAGACCAGATGGAAGATCAATCCTGGAGAATACTTTTAGCATCCAGTAATAAACAGAAATAAATACTTCCGAAGGGAATTTACTATGGTTATTAAACAATGAATACAAAATACTTAACATGTTGTAATATAATTATTTACATTGATAAAGAAAGTAAAAAATGAAATTAAATACAAGAAGAAATTTTATTAAAGGGATGACAATTGCGGGTTTGGGTCTTAAAACAAATACCGCACTGGGTCTCCAAACAGAAAATGATAAGTTCGATAAGAAATTACCTGTTCTGAATGAAGTTGATATCTGTGTTTTAGGTGGAAGCTGTACCGGAGTATTTGCTGCTCTGCGGGCTTCCAGGTTAGGAGCAAAAGTAGCTGTAATTGAGAAACAGAATTCATTCGGAGGAGTAGCAACAAGTGGTCTGGTAAATATTTGGCACTCGTTGTTTGATACTGAAAAGAAAAAACAAATAATTGCCGGACTAACACTCGAAGCTATTGAACGCCTTTCAAAAAGGGATGCCGTTATCTATTCTCAAAATGATAAGAAAGGTCATTTCACTTTAAATACACAAGAGTTAAAAATTGAATTAGATGAGCTGATTTTAGAATCAAAGATAATACCCTGCCTTCATACTTTATTCTCAGAACCTCAAATTGATGAAAATGGTAAGCTTACAGGGGTTATTGTCGATAATAAATCAGGCAGGGGGATAATAAAAGCCAGATACTTTATTGATGCAACCGGTGACGGTGATTTATGTGTCCGGCTTGGAGTGAAATCATATTTGCATAAGTATCTGCAACCTCCAACAATGTGTGCTAATATAGAAGGTTTTGATGAAGTTAGATTTAATTCCTTATTGAAGCAACATGGGAAAGAATTTAATATACCAGATGGATTTGTCTGGGGAGCAAAAGTCCCATCAACAAATAGTTATATGTTAGCCGGGACAAGAATTTATGGGGTTAATTGTGCTAATGCTGATGAGCTGACAAAAGCTGAATTTGAGGGTCGGCGTCAGATAAGAGCTATTTTAGACATGATGCGTAAATATGACAAAGACCGGATAGTAGGACTAGTTTGTCTGCCTTCTTATGTTGGGATAAGAGAAACGCGTCATATTGAATGTTTATACCAGGTAAGTGACAATGATGCTTTGTATGGAAAGGGTTTTGAGGATGCAATAGCAAATGGAAGTTATGTCCTGGATCTTCACCATCAGGACAAACCGGGAATAACATTCAGGTATCTGGATGGTACAGAAAGATATTCCAGACCTGGCTTTCCGGAAGAAAGAGGAAGATGGCGTAAAGAAACAGAAACTAATCCGACATTTTACCAGGTTCCGCTCAGATCGCTTATACCAAAAAAAATCAACAATGTAATTGTTGCCGGACGAATGCTTGACGCAAGCATGATTTCTTTTTCCGGGATAAGGGTTATGGTAAACATGAATCAATTAGGTGAAGCAGCTGGAGTGACTGCGTATCTGGCTCTAAATCAAAACAAGAAAGTCCGCGAGGTTTCTGCAAAGGATGTAAGAAATGAGTTAACAAAGGGAGGATCAATAATTATTTAAACAGGTGTAAATTCTATGTTAATATCTTTTTAGTAACAGAAGTGATGTTAAATTTAATAATAAGAGAGTTATGAAAAAACAATCCAGGAGGCGATTTATTAATAATGCTTTATATGGTGGTCTGGGTATTGGGACGCTGTCATTTTGTTCTTCTCCTTCTAAAGAAAAAGTTGGCAAAAATGAAGCAGGTAAAATACCAGTTATTAACGAAGTCGATATTTGTGTTTTAGGTGGAAGTTGTACAGGGGTATTTGCAGCTGTAAGGGCTTCTCGCTTAGGAGCACGAGTAGCAATCGTCGAAAAGCAAAATGCATTTGGCGGAGTTGCAACAAGTTCATTAGTAAATATTTGGCATTCTTTGTTCGATACTGAGTATGTTAAACAGATTATTGCTGGTCTAACTGTCGAGGTTATAGAGCGTTTAAAAGGTCGAAATGCAATATTAAAATCTGAAAGAAGTGCCAGCGTTGGTGTCACATTTAATTCACAGGAATTGAAGATTGAACTGGATGAATTAGTTTTAGAATCACAGATTACACCCTGTCTTCATACACTGTTTTCTGAGCCAATTCTAGATGCCGATGGAAAACTTATTGGTGTCATTATTGATGGGAAGTCTGGAAGAGGAATTATAAAAGCCAGGTACTTTATTGATGCAACCGGGGATGGAGATCTTTGTTACCGGCTAAATCTTGATTCCTATGTTAATGAGCTTCTTCAACCTCCAACAATGTGTGCCCATTTTGACGGGTGGAATAATGAAAAATTTAATGCATTGCTTAAACAACATGGGAGAGAATTTAATATTCCGGAAGGTTTTGTCTGGGGAGCTCAAGTCCCACCCTCTGGTATTTATATGCTTGCAGGAACCAGAGTTTATTCCGTCAATTGTGCAGTTGCAGATGATTTAACCAGGGCTGAAATGGAGGGAAGACGTCAAATAAGAGCAATCATGGATATGATTCGCAAATATGATAA
>DCVC01000290.1:0-615 GCA_002328625.1 Bacteroidales bacterium UBA2198 | reverse complement strand
AGACTGGATATACATCATCAGGAAAAACCAGGATTGACATTTAGATATCTGGATGGTTCTGAGGTCTATTCTCGTCCGGGCTACCCTGATGAGAAAAAAAGGTGGCGTAAAGAAATTCCAGTTAATCCCACATTTTATCAAATACCTTTAAGATCTATAATACCAACTCGATTTGATAATTTGATTTTGGCCGGAAGAATGCTCGATGCAAGTATACTTGCTTTTTCAGGTTTAAGAGTTATGGTAAACATGAATCAATTAGGGGAAGCTGCTGGTGTGACTTCCTATTTAGCTTTAAATCAAAACAAGCCTGTTCGTGATATTGTTCCCGGCGAGGTTAGGTCTGAATTAATTAAGGGAGGATCCATAATAATCTAGGAAAAAGTAATTGATTTGGTAGTTTGTTAATGAATTGAGCAGCAAAAGAAAGGAAATGATCGGTAATTATAAATCATGATAACTTTATTCATTTCGATTATTGTTTTACTTCCTGGTTATGTCTTTTATTCAAGATTTATTGATTGGATTGAAGGGGCAAATCCTGATCGCCTGATTCCAGCTTACACTATAAAGGATATACCTGCTTTTGGCTCCCGAAGATTTTGCCTTTTCCAA
>DCVC01000395.1 GCA_002328625.1 Bacteroidales bacterium UBA2198 | reverse complement strand
CCATAACCCAGCTTGATGAAAACAGGCATGTTTTTAATATCCATGTTTTCTGAATGTGACGGATCACATAATTGTAAATGCTCTTCCCTCAGGTTGTCAATGTTCCTGATATTTCCGGCAGAGCTTATTATTAGATTTCCCAGCGGTCTTCCTTCATAACTTCTGGCATATTCCTCCCAGACTGCTTTTTCAGAAACTCTGGCAAGTTCGAGCATGTAAAGGTATAGCTTATCGTGGGTGAGATGCCATTCTCCGACTTCATGGCCGAAAAATTCTTTCGGCGTCGGAACAGAAGAACTATAGATAACACCTTTCGGAAGGTAGTATTCGAGTGATATCTGGGATTTAAGAAATGAAGTGACTGAAATGATTATTATCAGTATTAAGATTTTTTTCATAAATATGTTATAATTAGGATGTTATTTCAACGACTTTATTTTCTTTAACCACGGTGTTGAAGGGAGTAAAACTTAGTATTTCAGATTCGCCCTTCGTCCTTGCGCCTTTTGTCATAATGCTTCGAATCGCCCCATTCTCCATAAACCACCTCAGCATCAGCCAGACTGACGCGTGCTTCGAGACAACTTTGGCAATCTTCTGCAGATTCATCTGTACAGGGCTTATTATCATATAGTTTATAACTGTCGCGATATTTCCCGGGAGTTATATTCGGCATAAGTATATTTGCTCCGATCTTTACCGCTTTTTCCCTTCCCACAGGATCGATGGCCTGAAGTGCGGTTGCCGCAACAATATTGATATCTTTCATCATTATCCTGAGGATGGCAATCATCTTCAGGGTAAGATCAAACCGCTCCCTGAGAGGAAGCAGATTTCCTGAATATTCTGTCAGGGGTGTATCTGCATGTTCTATATAAGGACCCATACCGCACATATCGACATTGAAATCATTCATAAAAAGAAGATCTCCGGCAAGATCTTCGATCGTCTGAAAAGGCAATCCTATCATTACTCCTGTACCTGTTTGGTAACCAATTTCCTGCAAATTCTTCAGACATTCTAACCTGCGATCAAAATCATGTTTCTTATTATATGGATGGATCTTCCTGTACAGGTCCCTGTTTGTTGATTCAACCCTGAGAAGGTATCTGTGAGCACCGGCATCAAACCACTTTTTATACACCTCAGGCTTTTGTTCACCAACAGAAAGAGTTATTCCCAGCTTTCCGTCCGATAATTCTTTTATTCTATAAAGAAGATTTTCGATCCGGGAAGTAACAAGCTGACTTTCAAGTTCTCCCGATTGAAGTGCGATGGATCCGTATCTGTTGTCATATGCAAATTTAGCTGCAGCAAGGATTTCTTCGTCAGATAGGTTGTATCTTTTCAGGTTCTTATTCCCCTTCCTGATCCCGCAATAGAGGCAATCTTTTCCGCAAACATTGGAAAACTCAATCAATCCTCTGAACCATACTTTTTTCCCTATATGTTTTTCCTTTACCGCGGCAGACTTTTTAAATAAAAGAATTTTTTCATCTCCTTCAGTTCCAAGAAGCAAAACAATTTCATCTTTCGAAAAATTATCCTTTTCAAGTATTTGATTTACCTTCATTCTATATCTATCCATTTCAACCCTTAAACCCTTAAACCCTTAAACCTCATCAACCAATGTGCAAAGTATTTTTTCACTAAAGCTTATTGTTCTGCAAAAGTAGTTTTTATAATCTATTATAAACAAACTGAAATAACATGACAACTCAATTCTTTAAAACTATTTATTTTTATTATATTGCTTTCATCAAACATTATTTTAATTTGTTAATAATATCTTATATATCAGTAATTTATTAATGATAAATGAAAAACTAATAAATCCGGGCAGCATTGTTGTAGTTGGTGGCTCTGATGATGTTTATAAACCTGGCGGCAAAATTCTTAAGAATATAATAGATGGAAATTATCCAGGGAAGTTATATGTGGTTAATCCAAATAAAGATATTGTCCAGGGGGTTATGTCGTACAGGGAGGTTAAGCAATTGCCGCAGGTCGATCTTGCAATTCTTGCGATACAGGCAAAACTGTGTATGCCTGCAGTTGAAATTCTTTTAAAAGAAAAGCAAACCGGTGCTTTTATTATAATATCAGCAGGATTCAGTGAATCGGGTGAGGAGGGCAGGAAGCTTGAGAAAGATATTTCAGGTCTTATAAATAACAATGGTGCCTCTCTGATAGGCCCGAACTGTATTGGTGTTATAACCCAGACCTATAGTGGAGTTTTTACCACACCAGTTCCAAACCTTAATGCGGAAGGTTGCGATTTTGTTTCTGGTTCTGGTGCAACGGCTGTATTTATTTTTGAATCAGCCATGCCGAAGGGCCTCAATTTTTCCAGTGTTTACTCCGTAGGGAACAGTGCACAGACAGGCATAGAAGAGGTTCTGGAATACTGGGACGAAACTTATGAAGTAGAAACAAGTTCTTCAATAAAGCTGATATATGTAGAGAGCATTCAGGATCCTGATAAGTTGCTGCGTCATGCATCATCCCTTATTCGAAAGGGGTGCAGAATAGCTGCAATAAAAGCCGGGACCACAGAGGCAGGAATACGTGCAGCTTCATCGCACACCGGGGCAATGGCATCTTCCGACTCTGCTGTGGAGGCTCTTTTCAGGAAAGCAGGTATAGTTAGATGTTCAGGCCGGGAAGAACTGACAACAGTAGCGTCCGTGTTTATGCATAAGCCTCTTAAAGGCAGAAATATTGCGATTATAACTCATGCGGGCGGACCGGCTGTAATGTTAACCGATGCATTGGTTGCAGGAGGTATGAATATTCCAACATTAACAGGCAGGGATCGTGACACGCTCCTTTCAATGATGAATGCCGGAGCCTCCGCTGATAATCCCATTGATCTGATAGCTACTGCAACCAACGAACAGCTTGATAATGTAATTGAATATGTAGATAAGCATCTGCCTTTAATTGACGGAATGACCGTGATTTTTGGAAGCAACGGATTAAATGACATGACAGAAATATACGATCTGCTGCATAATAAGATTATAAAGTGCGATAAACCGTTATACCCGATATTACCCTCAATATCCAGTTCGCGGACGGAACTGGAATATTTTCTTGATAAAGGACATGTTAATTTCCCCGATGAAGTAGTACTTGGACGTGCTCTGACAAAGATATTCAATACTCCATACCCGGCGGAAGAGAAGATCTTTCTTGAGGGTGTTGATGTACCACTCATAAGGAGGATAGTTGACAATGCCACAACAGGTTATCTTGATCCCTCCGCTATCCAGCAGCTTTTAAGTGCAGCCAGCATTCCAATAGTGAGAGAGACGGTTGTTACTACACGACGACAGCTGATTTCCGCTGCAAACAAAACCGGATATCCACTCGCTCTGAAAGTTGTCGGGCCGGTGCATAAATCAGATGTAGGAGGAGTTACATTGAATATAAAATCACAAAAGCACCTTGAGGCCGA
Organism: Bacteroidales bacterium UBA2198; assembly: GCA_002328625.1. GTDB lineage: Bacteria > Bacteroidota > Bacteroidia > Bacteroidales > VadinHA17 > LD21. Next base: position 4,198 of record DCVC01000395.1, on the reverse strand, counting down.
ATTCAGCAGGATGAAAAAAATCAAAGGTGTCAAAGCTGTCCTTGTACAGAAAATGTTGTCAGGGATTGAACTGTTCATCGGCGCAAAATATGAACCAAGGTTTGGACATGTCATCCTGTGTGGTCTTGGAGGTATTTTTGTGGAGGTTCTGGGGGATGTATCATCAGGGCTTGCACCTCTGACGTTCAGTGAAGCCGATTCGATGATCAAGAGTCTGAAAAGCTACAAAATCATTAAAGGAACAAGAGGCAAAGAAGGTATTAACGAAGCTGGATTTTCGGAAATTATAGTAAGGCTCTCAAGCCTGCTGCGGTTTGCGACTGAGATAAAAGAAATGGACCTTAACCCGCTTATCGGAAGCATTGATGATATAACAGTAGTTGACGCCAGAATTAAAATTGAAAAGTAATATTCAGCCCTTTTTAACGAAACTGAGACATTTTTATTTATGTTTGAATTTTTGAATTGTATGGATCTTTATGAACGATATTCCAATATCTGAACAAATAATAGAGGATCTGAAAGAGAGTATCGGTGTTAAAACACCAGGTTCAGCTTCAATTCGCGAAATAGTACAACTTGTTAACAGGATCGAGAAAAGGACAGGGATCAAATTCATTCGCATGGAGATGGGTGTTCCGGGTTTGCCTTCTCCATGGTTAGGTGTTGAAGCAGAAATAAATGCTCTGAAAGATGGTATTTCAGCTATCTATCCTAACATAACAGGAATTGCCCCGCTTAAGAAGGAAACCTCCCGTTTTATTAAATTATTTCTGAATGTTGATGTCAATCCTGATGGATGTATCCCTACAGTTGGTTCCCTGATGGGAGCAATGATAAGTTTTCTTGTTGCAAACAGGAATGACAGAACCAAAGAGGGAACCCTTTTTATTGATCCCGGATTCCCTGTTCATAAGCAGCAGGTTAAAATGCTGGGGCATGATTATTATTCGTTTGATATTTATGATTACAGGGGTAGCAGACTCAGCAAAAAAATTGAATCATATTTTAAAACAGGTAAAATATCTTCTCTGCTCTATTCCAATCCAAATAATCCCACCTGGATTTGTCTTACTGAAGAGGAACTTTCTGTAATTGGAGAACTTTCAAGTAAATACGATGTTATTGTAATAGAAGATCTTGCTTATTTTGGCATGGATTTCAGAAAAGATTATTCAAATCCCGGGAAACCTCCTTATCAGCCTTCCATTGCAAATTACACAGATGATTATGTTCTCCTTATTTCCAGCTCAAAGATATTTAGCTATGCAGGTCAGAGAATAGGCATGATGGCAATATCCGATCATCTTTTTAACCGTTCTTATCCTGATCTTTTAAGATACTATTCTTCAGACAAATATGGGCATTCAGCGGTTTTTGGAGCATTATATGGCCTTTCAGCCGGCGTAACACACTCAGCCCAGTTTGGACTGGCAGCACTGCTCAAAGCAGTCAATGATGGTACATATAAATACAGGGAGGATGTAAAAGAATATGGAGAGAAGGCCAGGATTATGAAGAAATTATTTACTTCTAACGGTTTCCGTATAGAGTACGATAAAGATCTTGATGAGCCGATAGCGGATGGCTTCTATTTTACCATTTCTTATCAGGGATTTACAGGTAAAAAACTGATTGAAGAACTATTATACTATGGCATCAGCGCTATTTCGCTTGATATTGCCGGAAGCGGCAGGCAGGGCTTAAGGGCCTGTGTTTCCCAGGTTCCGGCAAGCCAGTATAATGAACTTGAGGTAAGGCTTCGAAAGTTTCATGAAGATCATAGTATGATGAAAAAATAACACAAAATAATATGGCAAAAATCCGAGGTAGTATTGTTGTCAACATTGAAAAATGCAAGGGATGCGAAATATGTACTGTATCCTGTCCGACAGGGACAATTGCTATGTCAAAAGAGGTTAACGGTAAAGGGTATTATTATGCATATCCCGCCTATCCTGATCTGTGCATAGGCTGTGCAAATTGTGCTGTTGTTTGTCCCGATGGCGTGATAACCGTTTATAAAACAAAAATATAATTTGGTAATGGAAAAGGAATTAAGACTGATGAAGGGCAACGAGGCGGTGGCAGAGGCTGCAATACGTGCCGGAGCCGATGGTTATTTCGGATATCCTATTACGCCCCAGAGTGAGATACTGGAGTATCTGATGGCAGCCGATCCATATAAAACAACCGGAATGGTTGTTCTTCAGGCTGAAAGTGAGATAGCAGCTATAAATATGGTTTACGGAGGAGCTGCCTGTGGTAAGAAAGTAATGACTTCATCATCTTCCCCCGGAATAAGTCTCAAGCAGGAAGGGATTTCCTACATAGCAGGAGCAGAACTGCCTTGCCTTATAGTTAACGTAGTAAGGGGCGGACCTGGCCTGGGAACTATTCAACCCTCACAATCAGATTATTTTCAGGCTGTTAAGGGAGGTGGCCATGGCGACTACCACCTTATTGTTCTGGCACCTGCATCTGTCCAGGAAATGGCCGACTTTGTGGAGCTTGGTTTTGACCTTGCATTCAAATACCGAAATCCTGTTATGATACTTTCTGACGGGGCTATTGGCCAGATGATGGAAAAAGTCTATCTCACTCCTCAAAAAGAGCGATCAAAGGTAGTTCCTGAATGGGCAACTACCGGCAAGCCGCCAACAAGGGGAAGGAATATTATCACTTCTCTTGACCTTGATCCCAATGCTCAGGAGATATTCAATCAGAAACTTGTCGCCAAATATAACGAGATCAAAGAAAAAGAGGTTCGTTTTGAGGAATTTCAATGTGATGACGCCGATTACCTCCTGGTAGCCTACGGAACCAGTGCCAGAGTATGCCAGAAATCGGTGCAGCTTGCACGTCAGCAAAATATCAGGGCAGGTCTGTTGCGACCTTTAACCCTTTTCCCTTTTCCTGCAAAAAGAATAAACAGGCTCGCTGACCAGGTAAAAGGAATCCTTTCGGTTGAAATGAGCGCCGGACAGATGGTCGAAGATGTCATGCTTGCAGTCGACGGAAAAACTCCTGTTGAACACTTTGGAAGGATGGGAGGTATGGTACCAACACCTGAAGAGGTGGTGGATAATTTGAAATCAAAAATTATAGGAGGTTAAACAATGGAAGAAGCTACCGGAATAAAGGAAATAATTAAACCTGAAAACCTGGTTTACAAAAGAACCACTGTTATGACAGAAAATATTCTGTCATATTGCCCGGGATGCGGTCATGGAACTGTTCATCGCATCCTGTCTGAACTAATTGAAGAAGAAGGGCTTCAGGCAGACACTATAGGTGTTTCACCAGTTGGGTGTTCTGTCCTGTTGTATAATTTCATTGATATTGACTGGCAGGAAGCAGCACACGGACGTGCACCCGCTCTTGCCACAGCAATCAAGAGACTCCTGCCTGAGAAATTTGTTTTTACCTATCAGGGGGATGGAGACCTTGCGGCGATCGGAACTGCTGAGACTATTCACACCTGTAACAGGGGAGAGAATATTCTGATAATCTTTATAAATAATGGAATATACGGTATGACAGGAGGACAAATGGCCCCGACAACACTGCCGGGAATGAAATCATCTACTTCACCCTATGGTAGAGATGTAAAGCTGATGGGAAATCCTCTGAAAATGACCGATATTGTTGCAACTCTTCCTGGAACTTATTATGTTACAAGACAAAGCGTACACACACCTGCAAATGTCAGAAAAACTAAGAAAGCAATGCGAAAAGCAGTACAATATCAAAAACTTAATAAAGGCACATGCTTCGTTGAAATTGTCTCCAATTGCCCTTCAGGTTGGAAAATGACACCTGTTCAGTCCAATAAATGGATGGAAGAAAATATGCTCCCTTTCTATCCCCTGGGCGATCTCAAGGCACCCGGGGAATAACCTGCCAGATAAAAACAGTTAATTTATAAATGATGACAGAAGAAATTATAATAGCCGGTTTTGGAGGACAGGGAGTACTGTCGATGGGCAAGATAATGGCATATTCAGGTATGCTGCAGGATATGGAAGTCAGCTGGATGCCTTCATATGGCCCTGAAATGAGAGGCGGCACTGCTAACGTTATTGTCATAATAAGCTCCGAACGTATAAGCTCGCCAATAATAAAACATTTTGACACTGCAATTATTCTGAATCAACAGTCTCTTGACAAGTTTGAAAATTCAATCAAGCCTGGTGGC
>DCVC01000178.1:2098-10492 GCA_002328625.1 Bacteroidales bacterium UBA2198 | reverse complement strand
CAAATTGAGAATCTCCAAGATAAGCCCTGAGCCAGTTAAAGCCAATTGCAGCTTTGTTATAGATTATGCTGCTGTAATTCTCATAGCTGTAATCAGCAGCTCCAAGATTAACAGGTTGTTCCAGGTTCAGGCGGGCAGGAACAAGCCATTCGATCTCCTGCATTCGTTGTACAGGCATATCAAGTATCCGAAACAGTCTGGCCAGCTTGCGGTTTCCGAAGACGACCTCCCATAGTTTCTTTTCGGGATATCTTTCTTGCATGTATCTTGATTCATATGCACTCGCGATACTCTCATCCATGAAAGGGAATGCCCGTTCATCAGATCCGACTGGACTGTAAAACCAGCTATGGCAAATCTCATGGATTATTACTTCCTCCAGACGCCAGGGATCCTTTGCAAGACCAATTACGGTAAGCCCCGGATATTCCATACCTGCGCCTGCGTTAAGGGCGCTTTGGACTGCAGTATAACTGTCATAGGGATAATCTCCGATCCATTCTGAAAACCTCACTATCGCATTATTAAGATATGGAACAGCGTTCATCCACAACAGTGCTTCCTGGTCAGTAAACATTGCCCATGTAACTACTTCTCTGCCTGATTCCGGAAGCTTTACAGTGCCTTTGAGCACATGAAACCTTTTATCCGCAAACCATGCGAAATCATGTACGTTTTCCTCAGTATAGCGCAGGGTCTTCAGTTGAGCCGAAGACAAAGGGAAATCTCTTCCTCGGTAGCAATGCATTCCCAGCAGGGAGAACTCTTCAGAAAGTATATCCAGCCATTCTTTTTCCTCTTCATTCTGCAGGTTTCCCGTTGCTCCGACAACATAATTCGCCGGAAGAGTAATGCTTACATCGAACCTGCCGAATTCCGAATAGAACTCGCCCTGATCGAGGTATGGCATCTGATGCCAGCCCCGCCTGTCATATACTGCAGGCTTGGGATACCACTGGGTGATCTGGTATGATTCGCCGATATGCCCTAACCGGGATGTAACTCCTTTGGGAATTTTAACGTGAAACGGAGTGGTTATCAGTATTGTGTCACCCGGCTTAAGAGGCTCATTAAGAATGATTTTGCATATATCAGGGGTTTCTGATAACAAATCCCATCGGACGTCAAGGCTGTCAACCTTAAAAGCCAGCGAATCGATAAATCCCCTTAACTCCGGATCGTTGAACAGTTTTCCCTTCCCGTTCCGGGCAAAAATCTCTTTGGCTAACGCGGTATTGTTGTTTGAATATGCATTGGGCCAGAGATGAAAATAGAGAAAACGGAGAGTGTCGGGAGAGTTATTGATGTATTCAACCCATTCGAATGCATTCAATTCATGCCTGCTGTCATCTAAAGTCACCTGAATTTCATAATTCACCTCCTGCTGAAAATAATCCTGTGATGAAGCATACGCAAAAGGCCAGAAAATTCCGGTGATAAACAGTAAGCAAAGGGTTAAAGAATTTAAAAAATGTTTCTGCATGCCCTTCCGTCCTTAAAATTTATCTCTTAAGAACAGATATTACGAAGGTATGGCAAAATCACAGTTTGTCACTGTCCGCCAGGTTAAAAGTGTGAATGATGTAACTTATTTTCAACGTTATGTAACGCATTTTGGACCAATGGAACAACCTTTGTAATGTGGAATCTTATACAATTTAAAAAGCAATGAAATGATTAAAACAGAACTTAAGGGAAATTGGAATGAGCAAAAAGGCAAGCTCAAACAAAAGTTTGCCATGCTGACAGACAATGATTTAATGTTTGCAGAGGGCAAAAAGGACGAGATGCTTGGGAAACTGCAGGTAAAACTGGGTAGGACGAAAGAGGAACTGTACAAGCTTATCCTGGAACTTTAACCATGGTCAGATGAAATCAGAGTCTAAAAATGAAAATAATTATTCCTGTTGCTAAAGTAAAAAAAGTTGCAACGGAACAATCAATAAGAATCGTAGACAAAACTATTGAGCGGACCGTTGAGGCCGGCAACTTTCTCACCAAAATTGCCGATGGATTCTTATTTGTAACAAGAGTCACAAAGGAAACATTTTCGCGCAACTTTGAATTCAAAGAGTTCCTGCGTCAATGTTTTCAAATCGGGAATAAGACGTTGCCTCTTATTTCGGTAACAGGATTAATTATTGGCATAGTGCTTACCATTCAGATGCGGCCTGCTCTTTTGAGTTTCGGAGCAGTCAGCATGCTTCCCGGCATGGTTGCAATATCTCTGATAAGAGAAATGGGACCGGTTATCACTGCCCTGATATGTGCCGGGAAAATCAGCTCAGGCATGGGTGCAGAGCTGGGCTCAATGAGAGTGTCGGAGCAGATTGATGCCATGGAAGTATCATCTGTCAATCCGATAAAATTTTTAGTTGTAACGAGGGTACTGGCAGCTACGCTGATGATACCCTTATTGGTATTATATGCCGATGCACTGGGCATACTGGGATGCTGGGCCGGAGCAAACATTAAGGGAGAAGTAACTTTTGTCCTGTTTGTTTCACAGGCATTCGGCCATATCGGATTTAATGATTTGATGCCGGCACTTATTAAAACCTTCTTTTTTGGTGCAGTGATAGGGTTAGTCGGATGCTATAAAGGATATACGGCAGGGCGTGGTACGGAGAGTGTGGGTATCGCTGCGAACTCAGCTGTGGTGCTGGCCTCATTGCTTGTGATAATCATAGATTTAATTGCAGTGCAAATAACCGATATGATATGAGTGCAACTCCAATAGCAACAGTTGTTTCTGCCGGAGCAGAAAGTCCTGAGCAGGTTATTGAAGTAAATAATCTCAGGAAAGGGTTTGGCACAGAGGATGTTCTGATGGATGTTTCCCTGAATCTTTATAACGGTGAAAACCTGGTAGTGCTCGGGAAATCAGGCTCAGGAAAATCAGTCCTGATAAAATGCATTGTGCGTTTACTGGATCCTGATGAAGGAACAATCAAGGTTTTTGGAGAAGATGTGAGCACCCTTAACCGCCAGGGGTTAGGAGAATTGAGAAAGACGATCGGTTTTCTTTTTCAGAGTGGCGCGTTGTATGATTCCATGACCGTAAGACAAAACCTGGAATTTCCGTTGCGAAGGATCAACAGGGAGCTCAAACAGAAGGAGATAAATGAAAAGGTGGAAGAAGTTCTCGAAAACGTAGGTTTACCTGACACCCTTGATAAAATGCCGTCTCAGCTGTCAGGCGGAATGCGAAAACGGATCAGCCTGGCACGAACCCTTGTGGTTGGCCCAAAGATAATGTTGTATGACGAACCGACTACAGGGCTTGATCCGGTCACGTCAGATGAGATAAGCACGCTTATCAATGAAGTTCAGAAGAAATATAAGACCTCTTCGATCATCATCACACATGACATTGAATGCGCGCGTACAACTGCAGACAGGGTCATTATGCTTCTCAACGGCGAAGTTTATAAAGAGGGTGAACTGGCCGAATTTGAGAATTCAAACGACGCTTCGATAAAATCATTCTTTAAATGAAAACAAGATGGAAAAGCACACTCAAAATTTCAAAATAAGGTTAGGACTGTTTATTATAGGAGGGCTGGCGATTTTTGTCATCGCAATTTTTATAATAGGGAAGCAGGAGCACCTATTCGATCCCGTTTTCAAAATCAGCACGACTTTTAAAAATGTAAGCGGATTGGAAACCGGAAGCAATATCCGATTTTCAGGAATCAATGTCGGAACTGTCGATAAAATAAGGATCATCAATGATACCACTGTGCGCGTTGATATGATAATAAAAAGAAGCGTCCAGCAATTCATAAAAGATGATTGTGAAGCCGGCATCGGATCTGCAGGAGTAATTGGCGACCGCATCTTAATCATTACCCAGGGCAGCGAAGATGCTTCACTGGTAAAAGACGGGGCTTTCATCGGATCAAAAGAACCCATAGAAGCGGATGCAATAATGGAAAGCACGCAAATAACTGCTGATAATGCTGCAATTATTACAGACCAGCTGGCAGAAATCATGATTAAGATAAACAGCGGGAACGGAACGCTGGGGAGATTAATTCAGGATTCAACAATTGCAGATAACCTTGACAGGACAATCGTTAATCTCAGGAAGAGCAGCAAGGGTCTGGATGAGAATATGAATGCGGCGAAGGAGAATTTTCTTCTTAAAGGTTATTTCAACAGGAAGGAAAGAGCAGCACAAAAACTGGAAAAGGATTCCCTTGACGAAAAGGCGAAGGCGCAGAAAGAAATTAATAATAAGTAAAATGATTACCCGGTTTTAAATCATTAAGAATGGCAAATGCAGGCATACCTAAAAAAAATTCTTTTGCCTTTTGTTATTTCATTTTTAATAAGTGATCCTGCGTTTGCCCAGGAAACGCCTGCCAAACCAGATTCAACCACTCTTTATAAGAACATCGAAGCATATTCCCGGCAAAGCAGGTTTAAAACATTTATTTACAGGTCAATCTTCAGACCAGCCACCCCGGTAACCAAAAATAAGGCCATCAGGAAGAAAACATATAAAAACCTGATTCAAAAGCCATACGACACCTTCGAGGGTAAGATTATCAGGAATATAGAGGTCGTTACTTTTGATCCCTTTGGTTACTCGATATCTGATACGATAGTTCCGGACCATAATTTCCTGCGAAAGGCTGGCAACGGAATGCATATTAAAACACGTGGTATAACCATCCGGAACCTGTTGCTTTTCCATAGGAATCAACCATTCAATTCCATCCTGGTGATTGAATCGGAGCGCCTTATCAGGGCACAGAAATATGTTCATGACGTTGCATTTTCAATTATTCCCGCCGGCGTAAATTCCGATTCCGTAGATGTCTTTATCCGTGAACTTGACAGATGGAGTATCATGCCGGATGGAGCCGTCTCGCCTGAAAAAGTCTTTGTCGGCCTTTCCGATAATAATTTTATGGGTTTGGGTCATGAGTTCGGGAATTCCTTTTCAAGAAATTTCCATACCGGAGTAAATTCTTTCAATACAGATTATTTTATCCCTAACATCCGGAACACCTACATAAATACATGGCTTCATTACAGTTTTGACGGGAGCGATAACTTCAGCCGGGGTTTGGCTGCAGACCGTCCGTTTTTCTCTCCGCTGGCGAAATGGGCAGCAGGTGTGAGCCTTGTTTCTCAGGCCAGGGAGGATACTCTGAATGTAATAGATCCGGCATTTGTTCCCTATAAGTTAAAATACAATTCCCAGGATATATGGGCTGGGAAAGCCCTGCAGATCTTTAAAAACAGCGGGGACAGGGAGCTTATAACAAATTTGATTTTTACGGCACGATACCTGCGGATTCATTATTCTGAGAAACCGCTTACAGGGAATGATCCTTTACATGTTTATTCTGATGAGGATTTTTATCTGGGTGGCATAGCCATCGCTTCACGGAGATACGTCCAGGATACATATATCTTCAAATATGGAATTATTGAAGATGTGCCGATTGGGAAAGTCTACAGCCTTACCGCAGGATACCAGGTAAAGGAACATTCCAGGCGGTTTTACCTCGGCATGCGCTTTTCTTCAGGCAATTATTATGAGTGGGGTTACCTGAGTTCAAACCTGGAATACGGCACATTTTTAAATGAATCACATGCTGAACAGGGAATATTAACCGCGGGTTTAAGCTACTCCACGGTTTTATTTGATATAGGGAAATGGAAGTTCAGGCAATTTGTAAAACCGCAGATGACTATTGGCATAAACTGGCTGCCTTGCGACAGTTTAACACTGAATGACGGCTACGGACTGGATGGATTTATAAGTCCCGTACTCTCAGGCACAAAACGCCTGCTGGTTACTTTGCAGTCACAATCTTACGCTCCATGGACCTTTCTCGGATTCCATTTTGGTCCCTATCTCAATTGTTCTTTCGGGATGATCGGTGATGATGCCGGCGGATTCAAACACAGCAGAGTATACTCCCAGCTGGGGCTTGGGGTATTAATTAAAAATGAAAACCTGGTTATCAATACATTCCAGATTTCCATTTCATTTTACCCATTAATCCCCGGCATCGGACACAATGTTCTCAGGCTGAATTCAATAAGTACAACTGATTTTGGATTCAGGGATTTCGAGATTACAAAACCGGGAAGAATAAAATACCAGTAGTCTCAGAAATTACGTAAGGTCTTCGGATTACGGTTTTTTCTTAATTTCAGTGAGTGTCGTCTTGTCGAGTCCCTCCACTGCTTTTGATTTCTGACCTTCTGTCGTCATCTTCTGATCCTTGCGTTCCTTCATTTCAGGTTTGCCCATCATGTGCCTTTTCATGGACTTCATCATAGCGGAGTCAGATTTACATGCATCCATCATCCCTGCCATCATGCAGTTCCTCATGGTCGAATCGGCCTTGCATGATTCCATCATTTTTGATACCATATGATGCCTCATTGCCGTGTCGGCCATGCATGCGTTCATCATTCCTGACATCATGTTATGCCTCCTTGCCGTGTCGGCCCTGGATGCATCCATGATTTTGGACATCATTTCCTTAGACATCGTAACATCATTTGAAATCTGATCCATGATCAGCATTTTTACCTCAGGATTCGAAAGCATTTTCGTTACCTCTTCATTGGTCTGACCTATGGCAAACATTGTAATAGCAGCCAGGGCAATTACAAGGGTGATTTTTTTCAATGTTTTCATCTTATTCTATTAAAAATTGTAAAATAGTATTTGTGACGCGCTTCGATGCGCACTTATCGCGTAAAGGTAAACCCTCTGCTACCGGTTATCTTTACACAATTCCGGAGCAGATTTACATAATTCTGACCACTGTACTCATTGATTGGCGATTACCGCAGGTATATGGGAATGATGAAAGGTGCGCTGACCGTAATCTGATGCTGAATGATGTAAATCATTTTCACAATTGTATAATACTTTAACACTTAACGGTCCTTACCTTTAGTAAGTTATTTCATAGCATGATGTTATGAGGTAATCATACAAGCGGTAAATGAATAGAATAACTATTACAGTGATCTTGCTGTTAGCCACATTCTCCTCAGGTTTTGGTGAGACTTCCGAATCTATAAGAAAATTTATTGATGATAGGACGGACGGGGCTGGCTATAAGATAGACAATGAGAAACTTCTGTGTGGCAAGGAGCTTCACCTCTTTTATGTGGCCAGGTTCTATGATCCCGGCTGGTTTACCCTGAACAGTTTTAGCAACAACGGATTTGATATGCTTAATTATATCCGCAATGTTGGCCAGCAGGGCCTGCAGCCTGAGGACTATCACCTGTTTCTGATTGAGGAGTATCTGGGGAAAATTATGTCTCATACAACAGTGGATACAACTGCTATTATCAAACTTGATCTGTTGCTTACCGATGCTTTCATGTTGCTGGGCTCGCATCTTTACTACGGGAAAGTTGATCCTGCAAAGGAAGGCGCTAACTGGAAAATGCAGCGTAAGGATCCGGAATTACGGTTGGACCTGAAACTTGAAGAAGCACTGACAGGAAACGCAGTGGAAAATGAGCTTAATATGCTTGCTCCGGGGTACAGAGCATATTGGATGATGAAAGATGAGCTTGCTTTTTTTATCAAGCTTGGGGATCAGCTCTGGCCGGTTATTCTTTTGGACAAATCTGTCAAGCCGGGAGATACGAGCCGGATAGTACCGCAGGTCAGAGAAAGGCTTATAAAGCTGAGATATACTTTATCAGACAGCACCTCAAATATTATTGATGAAGAGCTGGAGAAACAGTTAAAGGCATATCAGGATGACTGGGGTTTGAACACTGATGGCGTGATAGGGAAGGCAACTCTTGAATACTTAAACTGCATGCCCATAAAGCTTATCGGCCAGCTGAAGGTTAATATGGAAAGATTCAGGTGGCTTCGGCCACAGGGGGAGGAGAAACACATTATTGTAAATATTGCAAATTTCAGGCTTGATATGATAAAGGGAGGGGATACCCTTATTTCGATGAAAGCAATCGTTGGCAAGGAAACCCGTAAGACACCTGTTTTCAATGAAAGCATGACATACATTGTATTCAGTCCCAACTGGACTGTCCCCAAATCAATATTACAGCAGGATGTTATCCCCCAGTTACTCAAGGGTCCTGAATATCTTACTAAGATGAAGATGAAGCTCCTCAGAAATAACGGGAAAGAGGTGGCTTACAGTGACATCGACTGGTCAAAGATTTCAAGCAGTAATTTCCCCTACATGGTCCGTCAGGATCCCGGGCCCCAGAATGCACTTGGAAGGGTCAAGTTTATGTTCCCCAATAATTACAATGTGTATATTCATGATACCCCGTCGAAGAATTCTTTTGGCCGTGATGCAAGGGCTGTCAGTTCAGGCTGTATAAGGGTGGAAGATCCATTTGATCTGGCTGTTCTGCTTTTGT
>DCVC01000178.1:0-1965 GCA_002328625.1 Bacteroidales bacterium UBA2198 | reverse complement strand
TTGATAGCCAGGGCTATATCTTTGTAATAGAACTAATTCTGCTGAGAACAGGTGAATTAGAAGTATATCCTGGCTGAGGAGAATAAATAAACAGACATGAGCCCCCCTTGATGGTTTTGATAATATGTTCACTCAGGTCAACAGGAACAGCAGGACAGCCCAGACTGCGCCCCAGTCTGCCATTGCTTTTGATAAATTCATCAGAAACGTAATCTGCTCCGTGAATAACGATGGCGCGTGCCCGGGCCTTGTCATTAATACCTGACTCCAGGCCATCGAGTGCGAGAGATAAGCCGTGTTTGCCTATATATGTCTCACCGGTAGCATAAAAACCGGGACTGCTTTCATACGAACCCGGTATATTGGAAAATTTTTCAGCCTTGAGTTCACCGGAATTACGGCCGTGAGAAACAAGACAATGGAACAGAACCTTTCCCTGTTTTAGATCGAGCACCCAGAGCCTTTCCCTGTCAGACTGAAGACTGAAATCAATTATGGTGATAATGTCAGGTCGGCTTATTGATTTGTCTTTGACAAGTATTTCATATCCCGCCAGGGCTGTCTTAAGCAGGTTCGACGGAGGAAAATCAGAACTGTCTGCCGGTTGTAAATACATTAACCTGTCTGAAGATCTGTACCGGATGGTGTCAGGATCCTCAACAACAGCATGTATTCCTGTGAAAGGAAAAGGGAAGAACAACAATAAGATAAACAGCAGGTTTTTCATTGGCGCGTGTAAATGTAACGGGATTTCGGAAGAAACAGTACATCTCCCGAAATATTAACCTGATTTTATGATTCAGGGTCTTCCGTTGAAAATGCGCAGAAAGCAGCCCCGGAGCTCCTCCGGGTCATCTGCAATCTGGTCAGGAGACAGGGAGGCCAGAACCTCCCTGCGGTGAAGACCCCATGATACTGCCACAACAGGAATCCCAGCTTTTTTTGAAGCTTCGATATCACGGGTTTCATCTCCCACATAGATTACCCTGTCAACAGAGAGATTCTCATGAATGAGCATTCGCCTTATAACCTTCTCTTTTCCAAAGAGGCTCCTGCCGCTGTATATAAAGTCAAAGAGGCCGGATAAATTATTAATATCCGCAAACTTACTGACATTGCTCGCTGAGTTGGAGGTCAGGATACCTACCCTGTAGCCTGAGTTCCGGATTTCCCTGAGGGCGGCTTCCATACCGCTTACAAGCTTTATTTCAGGGATATGCCGGCTTAGTTCCTTCCTGACACGAAGCACCAGTGAAAGCAGTTTAAGCCTGGAGACGCCGTAGAATTTGAGCAGCTCCTGGGGCTTTTTTAGGCGTATCAGCTCATGGTCTTCGGGGCCTGCAGGCCTGCAGTTGTACTCTGGTGCAATCCTGTTGTAGATCTCAAGTGCCAGGTCAAAAGTGTCGGCTATCGTACCGTCAAAGTCAAAGATGATATAATCTGAATCGTTCATGTTTTATCGTTTCCCCCGTGAAGGTGCAAAATAAGTCATTTTTACTTTCTCCGAGGAGATAATAAAAAAGTACCCGGCTTGTGACCGTGTACTGTGATTTTAAGTTAATACTATACCTTCTGCCATACGGGGTTTTGTTCATAGACTCCGTTGGAGAGGCGAATTTCGGCCCCGGGATGCTGCAGACACTGATCCGGGTTACATTTTGCCTTAAATAGGCTTCCGATATTGTAACCAACAGGGCAGTATCAACGTTTAACATGATGCAATACGACCCGGCGAGGGGGAGTTAGTCTCAGGTTCATGAACAAATGGATCCTTTATATTATTACTATTTTATATACTCACAGCCTGTACGGGCAGGACTGCACTATTTTTTCCAAGGCAAACAACATAACGCCTGACAGGCTGTGTTCACCTGTCACCGCCACCTGGAATGTCAGTTACACCGGCGTCAATGATGGCGGTTCTCCTGTGCACATAAGATATGACTGGAATAACGGTGTGGTTGA
>DCVC01000244.1 GCA_002328625.1 Bacteroidales bacterium UBA2198 | reverse complement strand
CTTTTAAGCTTCTCAGGATCAATCCTGAGAACAAATGGTTTTTTTTCACTCATATCAGGAATGTAAAGTACCTGTATTTACAATAGGTGTGGCTTCCTTATCACCGCAAAGAACTACCATCAGATTGCTAACCATTGAGGCTTTCTTTTCTTCATCGAGTTCAACAATCTTTTTGTCTGAAAGTTGGTCAAGAGCCATCTGTACCATCGACACTGCGCCTTCGACAATTTTGAACCTGGCTGCCACGACTGCTGTTGCCTGCTGTCTCCGGAGCATTGCATTTGCGATCTCCTCAGCATATGCTATGTAATTTATTCTTGCCTCAATCACTTCAATTCCGGCTATCTTGAGTCGCTCTTTTATCTCCCTTTCAAGTTCATCATTCACCTCTTCCCCACCGCTTCGAAGCGTCATTACAGCCTCATGGTCCTCAAGATTGTCGTAAGGATATAAACCTGCCAGTTTGCGCAGTGCGGCATCACTCTGCACAAGGACGAAATGCTGGTAATCATCAACCTCAAAGGCGGCCTTATAGGTTTCGGCAACTTTCCATACAAGTACAAATCCTATTTTAATAGGATTGCCGATCTTGTCATTCACTTTGATCGGTTCACTGTCGAAGTTACGCGCACGCAGGGAAATATTTTTTTTGACGTAAAAGGGATTTACCCAGAAAAATCCATTCTCCCTTATGGTCCCTTTGTACGCTCCGAAAAGTACCATAACACACGATGCATTTGGATTTACTACCGTGAATCCAATAGTAGTGAACACAAATAATAGAGTCAATAAGATGCCCAGCCAGATTATATTGAAAGCAAATCCGGCGATAGCTCCGCCAAGCATCAAAAATGCTGTCAGGACAGCCAAATAACCTGAAATTGGTTTAACAGAGAATTCTTGTTTCATAGCTTTTGATATTATATTAATATTACAAATATATTAATTTAATTTCAAATAAACAAGAAAAAAGCAGGATTTTTTTCCTGCTTTTAACTATTTTTCATTTTAGCTGTCTTATTCTTCTGATCAGCCGTTTTGTCAACCGTTTTTTCGGGACAGTTTTTACTTCATTCAGAAGAACGATCACATCTTCAAACTCGTGATAGAGACCCCATGCATCTTCATAAAGGTCAATCGTATCAGTCTTAATTTGTTGATATGAAAGAAAAGGAGTAGAATTTCGACCCATAGGCTTCATTGTTTTATTTTAAAACGGCCCAGGGTAAAATTTATTGTAACAATATTAATTAATTGTAAGGCTTATTTTTTTCTCCTCCATCATTTTTCTCATATTAATGAGGGCATACCTCATCCGGCCCAGTGCTGTGTTTATACTTACATCAGTTATATCGGCGATCTCTTTAAAACTAAGACCCGAATAATGACGAAGTATGACAACTTCCCTCTGATCGTCGGGCAGCTGGCTTATGAGTTTCCTGATATCCTTTTGTATCTGCCTTTTTATCATACTGTCTTCAACATTGGCTTCAGCAAGCTTCTTCGAATTAAAAATATCAGATTCATAATCATCGTTTGAAATTGTGTTCAGCTGCTTAATTCTGCGGAAGTGATCTATTATCAGGTTATGAGCAATACGCATTACCCAGGAAATGAACTTCCCGTTATCGTAATACTTGCCTGTTTTAACCGACTGGATAACTTTCAGAAAAGTATCCTGAAACAGATCTTCAGCAAGCGCCTGATCGCGTATATAAAGGCTTATATAGGCGAAAACTTTGTTTTTGTGACGGTGGATTATTTGTTCGAAGCAGGACTGCTCACCTTTTATGAATCTTTTTATCAATTCATAATCGGAAATCATTTTATTCATCGCTCTCTCTTTTGGTTAGTAAGAGTAGAGTTTTTTAATAGGCAGTCCTCCTGATTTAGTTGTTAATAGCAGTGCAAAGAAAAGAGAATTTTTTTAATTTCAAAATATTATTTTTGTCTTTTTACGAATTTTTATTAAAAAAGTTGAAAAAAATCAGATATGGAGGGGTTTATTGAAATAAAAGGGGCAAGGGTACATAATCTGAAAAATGTCAGCCTTAAGATACCAAGAAACAAGTTAATAGTCATAACGGGGGTATCAGGTTCAGGCAAATCGTCGCTTGCATTTGACACAATTTACGCTGAGGGGCAAAGGAGATATGTTGAAAGTCTTTCAGCATATGCCAGGCAATTCCTTGGAAGAATGAATAAACCCGAGGTGGACTTCATCAACGGTATTCCGCCGGCAATAGCAATTGAACAAAAAGTAAACTCACGAAATCCACGCTCAACAGTTGGTACATCAACTGAGATTTACGATTATCTCCGACTTCTTTTTGCCAGAATTGGCAGGACATACTCACCGGTTTCAGGAAAGGAAGTTAAGAGGCACAGTGCAGATGACCTGGTGGTTTTTTTATCCTCATTACCTGATGGAACAAGAATCCTTATTACTTCTCCGGCCATCATACCTGAAAACATCAATATACCCGAGTACTTTGACTTTCTTAACAAACAGGGATTCAACCGGGTTGAATCGGATGGTAATCTTATCAGGATTGACGATAAGGAGACACTGGGAGGTTTTAAACATGGGCAGAAAATCAATATTGTTGTTGACAGGATTATTACCACTACTGCAGATGATAATCTGAGCAGGGCCGCAGATTCGGCACAGACGGCGTTCCAGACCGGGAAAGGTCACTGTCAGGTGGTTATACTGAATGAGGACGGGATCAGAAGAGAGAATTTTTCAAATAAGTTTGAAGAAGATGGAATTGAGTTTGAAGAACCCTCTGAATATTTTTTCAGTTTCAATAATCCTATTGGTGCTTGTCCTTTGTGTGAAGGGTACGGCAGGATTATAGGCATTGATGAGAGACTGGTAATCCCTGATCAGAACCTGTCGGTTTATCAGGATGCGATAGCTTGCTGGAAAGGTGAAACAATGAAAAAATGGAAAGAGAGGTTGATTTCCAGTGCAGAGCTATTTGGTTTTCCAATACATAAGCCATTTTATAAACTTACTGAAGAACAGCAGGCTCTTCTGTGGACAGGTAATAAATATTTCTATGGGCTAAATCGTTTTTTCAGGCATCTCGAAGAAAAAAAATTCAAGATCCAGTACAGGGTATTGCTTAGCCGGTACCGGGGAAAAACAATCTGCCCTGAATGCAGGGGTTCTAAACTTAAGAAAGAAGCCGGATATGTAAGAGTCGCAGGAAAAACGATCCAGGAGCTGGTAATAATGCCGGTTGACAGGTTATACGAGCTCTTTTCAAAAATAACCCTCGGCCCTGACGACCTGCAGGTGGCAGAAAGGTTACTCAAGGAGATTACTTTGCGTTTGAAATTCCTTGTTGATGTGGGTCTTCCATATCTTACCCTCGACAGGTTATCATCATCTTTATCGGGCGGGGAATCGCAAAGGATAAATCTTGCAACCTCTTTGGGCAGTAATCTTGTTGGCTCAATGTACATACTTGATGAACCAAGCATAGGGCTGCATCCGCGTGATACCAATCTTCTTATAAAGGTATTGAAGGAACTGCGTGATCTTGGTAATTCAGTTCTTGTGGTTGAGCATGAAGAAGAAATTATCCGTGCAGCAGATGAAATAATTGATCTTGGACCCGAAGCCGGCAGGCTTGGAGGGGAAATAATATTTCAGGGAATATTGACCCTGGCAAATTCAAATCCCTCACTTACTGCCGGTTATTTAACAGGCCGACTTACTGTTCCGATACCTGCGGCACGAAGAAAGTGGAACAGTTATATTGAAATAAAAGGTGCCAGGGAAAATAATCTCAAAGGAATTGACGTAAAATTTCCTCTACATACCATTACTGTTGTAACAGGAGTAAGCGGTTCAGGAAAGTCCAGTCTTGTTTCAGATATTCTATACAGGGTTTTATCGAACAGAATAAATGGCAATAACCTCAGAGCCGGGCAATTCAGAGAGATTAGCGGTGATGTCTCAAGGCTTACAGGCATTGAGCTTGTTGATCAGAATCCGATAGGAAAATCAAGCAGATCCAATCCTGTTACCTATCTGAAAGCTTATGACGAAATACGCAAATTATATTCAGAACTTCAGGCCTCGGTTCAAAACAATTATAAGGCTTCTCATTTTTCATTCAACATCGATGGGGGCAGATGTGAGGAGTGTCAGGGAGAGGGTATTATAAGGGTAGAAATGCAGTTTATGGCCGATGTTGAGCTTACCTGCGAAAACTGTAAAGGTATGAGGTTTAAAAAGGATATCCTTGAAGTGAGATACCATGGAAAGAACATATATGATATGCTGGAAATGACTATTGATGAAGCAATTGCATTTTTCAACAATCACCCGGGCAAAAATGAAAAAAGAATCATTGACAAATTGAAGCCGCTTGCAAATGTAGGATTGGGCTACATAAAAATGGGGCAATCATCAAGTACCCTTTCGGGTGGTGAAAGTCAGAGGGTCAAACTTGCATATTTTCTCAGTCAGGATCGAAACGAAGGTCATATTCTCTTCATTTTTGATGAGCCTACAACAGGTCTCCATTTCCATGACATAAACAAGCTTCTCAAATCTTTAAATGCACTGGTTGATCATGGTCACTCCGTTGTTCTCATTGAACACAACCAGGAAGTTGTAAAGAGTGCCGACTGGGTCATTGATCTCGGTCCGGAGGGTGGTGAAGAAGGGGGATATCTGGTTTTTGAGGGAGTACCTGAGGAGCTGGCAAAGTGCAGTAACTCCTATACCGGCAGATACCTTGCATCCAGACTATTTAATTTTAAATCCAACCATTATTGAAACACAACCGCTGGTGGGAGCTGTTCCCGTTGACTGATCCGATACTCTTACTTTTATTATCAGTTTAAGCTGCTGACTTGTCTGAAGTTTGAAATCCCAGCTTTTGGAATAATTATTATCCTTATTTGTATAGAGTATATTTCTATCTGCATCGATTACCACGAATTCAATAGGAGGAAGTTTGCTGTCACCACAAATAACCATACGATAATCCATATCGGAATAAAACGTTTTATAGAGTTCAGCCTCTTCACCTTCAAAGAGTACAGCAGCATGATAATTGCCATCATGAGTGTAGAGTCCCAGTTCAGGAAGGCATTCTCGTCTGGCGAAAGATTTGCATTGTCCATCAACCTTTGAGCTGGTAAGAGCAAAGATCATTACCAGTACCGGAATTACCTTAATAAATCTCATATCTATCATTTATTTTACGAATGTGCTTCTTATTTCCGCAACGGTTTCGGCCAGTTCCCTGAAAACTGCCGGATTCATATCTGATTTCACCTCGGATTTCAGAACAGTAACATTTGCGTTTTTATCGTATTCCGGTCTGATGGGTGTTGTTGTAAGGGAAATCTTATCAAAAATTGCTTTAATTCTGTTTATCTGAACCATGATTTCGTCCACTGCAGGATGTCCTTTACTACTCTCAAGAAGACTTAAAAGGATGTCGATAGACAATTTCTGATCAATTATTCTGCTTACCAGCTTGTTATCGTTATAATCATCCAAATCAACCAGTTGGGTTGAGATGTATAATCCTTCTATCCATCCTCCTGTAAGTACAATAGCTGCTATAGCTGGTTGTCCGTTATCTTCAAGATATGAATTTGAATTCATGAAAGTCTGGGAAACCACTTCCATAATAACTTCAGTGTTATTGATATTCTCTTCGAGCCTGTTTATGTCAGATTGTTCAATAGCCTGAAGAATACCAAGACCGTCGGCCATCTTTTTTGCCGCATTCATATAATTGATAAGGAGTTGTGTCTGATCGTACAAACTGGCAAAGCTCAGGTCGCAGGTATATATTCCAAGGTTAAGTGCCATACTTTTGTTGGTTATATAGTTCCTGGTATTCTCAACCGGATTGAGAAGTTTTTCACTGAAGCTTGCTCCAGCCGATTTAATAAGCATAGCAGATTCAAGAGGTGAAGGCAGTGTATAAAAGATCTTTTCCGCTTTCTTAATATCCTCATATATGGCAGCATCATTTTTTGGCACAGGAACAGCCAGGTCATCTTTTTGTGCTTTTTTGCCTCCGGAATTACAGCCTGAAAGAATACCGGCAACTAAAACAATGACTGGCAGTACACGGAAGTTTATCCCAAATATCTCTTTCATGATTTAGTCATTTTTAATGTCACATCTAATTAACGCCTAAATTAGAACATTATTTTAATTTTTCAAAACAGGTCTTTGTAATCGATGTTATGAACTGCTATTCAACTGAAGAAAAGTACTTCATAAACTGAGTTCTTTCAAAAACAGCAGGTTTTTCGTATCTGGCATAGTTCAGTTTGCCTTTGAAATCGGATATGTTCTGAAATTCATTTTTTTCCATCCAGTCCGAAATTTGCCTGTTCATTTTGGTCAGGTACTTCACACCTTTATTATAAAGTACGGAACAGACCTGAACTGAATCAGCTCCGGCAAGAAGATATTTGACAGCATCTTCCCCGCTGTGAACGCCGGTGGAAGCAGATATATCAATCTTTAAATTCTGTGCGCTGGCCATTCCTATCCATCTCAGTACATGGCGCCGTTCGGTTTCATTACTGAAGATTGAAGCTGGTATAACCTCCATCCTGTTTACATCGATGTCAGGTTCATAAAACCTGTTGAACATCACCACGCCTTCAACCCCTCTCATATAAAACTGATCGATCATGTATAGAATATTGGAGAAACGGTAGCCTATTTTCAGTACGATTGGTATCCTGATAACCTTCTTAAGCTTCTCTATCAGATCAAAATAAATTTTTTCGCAATCAATCGATGATTTTTTTCTGTCAACCGGCATAATAAAGACATTTATCTCAACAGCATCGGCTCCTGCAATCTCAATATTCTTTGCAAAGCCTGTCCACCCATGTGATGTATAGCAATTAATACTTGGGATAACCGGTATCTCAAGGCTTTTTTTGGCATTTCTGATTAGATTAAGATATTCTTCCACCGAATTTGATCTCATATAATTTGCCATATAATCATCTGCTTCAGGAAAACCGGGAGAAGTTGGTAATGAATGGATGTAATAATTGATCTGTTCTTCAAAAAGCGATTTAAGAACAACTGCTCCCGCTCCGCTATCTTCGGCTGTTTTAAGGCTGTCAAGTGTAGCCGTCAGGCGACTGCTGCTGACAATCAGCGGACTTTTAAGTGTAAGTCCAAGGTATTTTGCTGATAGTTTTTCCATATTGTTCTCCCAATTTATTATTAATTTCTTTCACCAAATATAAGACTTCCTATTCTCAAAATAGTGGCTCCCTCCTCCAATGCAATTTTAAAATCACCCGACATCCCCATCGATATTTCTTTAAAATATGATTCGTTCATGAAATAAGCGTTTTTCAGCTCAGTAAAACAATTTGAAAGGTATCTGAACTCATTTCTTACAAGCTCTGAATCGTCTGTAAACGATGCCATTCCCATCACACCACATATCCTGATGAAGTCATATGTTTTAAATCTTTCCGGCTGAACTCCTGCCCGCAGCTCTTCCATGCTGAATCCGTATTTTGTCTCCTCTCTGGCTATATGGATCTGCAGCAGACAATCAACAATCTTGTTTATTTTCCCAGCTTCTCTGTTGATGACATCAAGGAGCTTTAAAGTATCGACCGACTGGATCATGCTGA
>DCVC01000250.1 GCA_002328625.1 Bacteroidales bacterium UBA2198 | reverse complement strand
TTTGCCTGCACAAAGAGCGATACCAACGGATAGTTCTCAATAATATGGAATATTTTCAAAATATTATCGTACGATTCACCAGAGTTGTATGGATTAATATTGAATCTGGCAAGGTGCTTTTCAAGTTTTTTAGGATTTATCACTTTCTGCGGACCCAGGTATTTTTCGAACAGGGTGTAGTATTTATCTTCGAGCAGTTTAAGACATGAGCCGAGAAGTTTTTGCTGTGCTGCCTTAAAGTATTCCCTTCTGCCAATTGTCCGGCGTATCACATTATCGAGAGTCATTTTAACAAAATCCGTATACGGTGTTGATATTACTTCGCCTCCTGCTTCTTCAATGGTATGCACTAATTTCTGATTCATAACATCGTTATCACAAACATAGAAATCGCCGAAAAGAGCCACTTTTGGCCTGTTGCCTTCTACTCGCGGGATCTTGTCAAACATCGACAGAACTTCCGGGACAGCTTTATCCAGTGACTTTTTACCAAGGAATGCTTCCTCCAGGATGCCTGTAGTTTCCTTTATTACCTGGTCAGTTTCACCTTTACTGACTTCATAAGGCCTTATCCTGCACCCGGTCATCCTGATCAGGCCACCTAAAAGATGAGCGAAATAAGCATAAAAGCAGGCGCTTAACGATATTTCAAGATGAGTCAGTAAGCCACTGTAAACATGCGCTTTCTCCATGCCGTGCCCGTGATTCTCGAGGATACTTTTAATATACTGGGGATAGAGCCTGATATTACATGACAACTTTGAATCAATTGCCCATAGCATGGTTTTCTCGGGATTTAGTTTTTGTTCCTTTATGTATTCGATAAATTCCTGGGCAATGATATTGATTGGCAGACATTGTCCTGTATTGTATGCCATGCTTTTTTTTATTGTCAGCTCACTTGACCTCATCAGTCGGGCATCAATTCCAACTCTTTTCATATTGGCAACCAGTAACGGAGATACGACCGGATCCCACATCGGGAATAACAAAGTCTTGTCAGAAATGGTTTTTGTTATTTGCGGGAAGATCTTCCTGTATTTAGAACCAGGATTTTCATCACTGATCGAAGCGTGATTTTTAAATGAACGGATTGCAGCTTCAATCCTGGTTTCATAACCTAAATTCGAATCATGCTCATCAATCTGAAGTATCAGATAAGGTTTACCGCAGTTTTCGAATATTTTCTTAAAATATTCGATTATAAAGGAATCGGGAGCACATTTAAATGCAGTGATCAATACTGGGTAAAGATTCCTTGTCTCAGATATTTTTCTGGCTGTTTCGAGTATTTTAGTGACAAAGTACCAGGGTACCTTCTTTAAAAAAACATTGATATCTTCCATATCAATATCATCCGGGGAAAGCATATCCTGATAAAAAGATTTTATTCCCAGACTGCTGAATATATCCGGGATCCACTTGTTCAATATCCCGGAAAGCACAATGTAAGGTCTTCCCAGCATGACCACGGAAATACCGGCATCAGGTTGAAATTGTTTCCTGAATACCTCTTCCAGTTGTTTCTTCTGTCCGGCACAGTAAGACAAAGCTTCGTTAAAGGCATTCAATACTGCAAAATAGCTGATCCCGTTTTTTATGACAGGCTTTAGGCACTTATGAAGCTTTTGAGCCACATGGTATTTTCCTTTCGGAAAACTCAACAGCGGAGACAAACACTTATCAGGTATATTATTGATCTTCAGAGTGTAAACCAGTGAAGGGCTGTATTGAGTGTAATAACAATATTGTCCTTCAGATTCTTTTGATTTTTCTCGTGTCTGTAGCAGAACGGGCAGAAAAATATAATCTACCTTATCGGAAAGATAAACAACATGTCCAAAAATGGTGTTGATTGGGGCACAAAACTCAGCTCCTGCAAGGCTTTTACCTGTTTTAAGGGGATCACGATAATTTTCGCTGGTTATTGTCCGGATCGATAAGTTATTAAAAAACCTCTTCCAGAGTATCAGATCCTCGAACAGATGAAGGGCAGCAGGTATTCCGATTGTTATATTTTTCCTGAAGGTGATAGCTGATTCAAACGAGAACATTTTTTTCCTGTTATCCAGCAGATCGAAACCTGTTTTATTTTTGGAAATATATCGATGTGTGTCATAATCACGTCCGCACATAAAACCATATGCTATCTTTTCTCCTGAGACAGTTGCCAGGCTGATACAGCAATTATTTGCACACAGGCTGCAGGTCTCGGTTTCAATATTAATCTCTTCACGAAAAATCCCGATCCCTCTGAAGTCTGTTTTACTAATTTGCTCCTCCTGAAGCATTATTGCAGTCCCCAGTGCACCTGTAAGGTGACAATATTTCGAAACGTTTATCGTCTTTTGTAAACGTTGTTCAAAAGCTGCGATCAGGGCTCTGTTTTTTGCCGTAGCACCCTGAAAGCAAATGTTTTGTCCAATAGATGCTTCAGCGGCAACCTTTTTCAGATAGTTCTCCGTGACCGAGTGGAGCGCAGTTGCAAGGATCTCATTTACAGAATATCCGTTATTGAGAAGTTGGCTGATATCCCGTTCCATAAAGACTGTACAGCGGTCACTGGCCAGTGGGGCACTAACATTTTCAGCATTCAGGGCATAATCAGATAATGGACAGCCCAGTTTTCTTGCCTGTTCATGAAGAAAACTACCAGTTCCTGCCGCACATACTGTGTTCATCTGCGAAAATGTAACGCTACCATTCTGCATAAGGGTGAACTTGGCATCCTGTCCGCCTATCTCGATTATGGTATCAGTTTGTGGATTGAGTTCATAAGCTGCCCTGGCATGGGAGGTAATTTCATCAATAATAAGATCAGCATTTAAGATTTTCCCGATGAACTTCCTTCCTGATCCGGTCGTTCCCGCACCTTTAACCGCAATCCCTGATTTGTAATTTATTGAAAGGCTTTCAATGGCTTCAAATATCGATTTGACAGCAGATAACGGTTTGCCGGCAGTGTAAGTGTAAAAACCCGCAACCGGTTTTCTGGTCTCATCAATTAAAATGGCCTTGGTGCTAGTTGAACCGATATCGATGCCCATATAAACACTGCAGTCACTATCCTTTATCAGGTTTGAATATATATCGACCTCAACTTCCGCAGGGTGGAGCGAAGAAACCGGTGTGAACCTGTAAGATCCTTCATTTGAAAAATCGGGATATTTGCTCAGGATGAGGGAGATAGGTTTATGAAAATATTGTTTCCCTGCATTCTCTTTAATCAGAATATTTTCGAAAGTATTAATTTTAATAAGAGTTTTGCCTACCTTCTCACTCAGAAGCATAACTCCTGCTCCTATTGCCCCAAAAAGATGAGAATACCCGTGATTTAAAAATGTTGTTTTTAATTTTTTTTCCAGGTAATTTTTAACTACCGGATTTCTGGAAACTCCTCCTGTGATTAGGACAGGAAACAGTGGCAGTTCCCTGTTAAAGACAGTATTGATTATGTTTTCGGCAAGACCCTTACACAGGCTGTTGCATATGGCATTGACGGAAAAACCTCTTTGCTGGGCATGAATAATATCGGTATTGGAAAATACCGCACATCTTGAGGCTATAACAGGGATCTCTTCTGTGTTGTTGAGAGCCTTTTCACAAAGTTCTTCGATACCTGAAAGGTTCAGCCTCTCAGCCTGCTGATCAAGAAAGCTGCCTGTGCCCGCTGCGCAAGAAGTATTTGTTTTTGTAGATTGATAATTACCGCTGGCATCAAATCTTATCAGCATGAATTTTTCTGCTCCGATATGCAAAACAGAGGCTGCCTCCCTGCAATAATGCCTGGCTGCTGCCATGATGGCAACCTGTGTATTGTAATTCTGAACCAGTTTTCTGTTTAGGCAAATAGAAGAGGATGTGCATGCAACCGCTTTAATTTCTCTGAAATCAAATATTTTTGAAGCTTCCGAAATGGTATCGTGGATATTTCCTTTGTGAAATTTGTAGAACTGTTGTAAAACCTTGCCTTCATGATCCAGTTGAACAATGGAAAGTGAGACAGAGCCGATGTCGATACCAAGGACTGAATCCCGGCTTGAATTGGCTTTGACCATATTTTTACCCTTTCTTAAGAACAGTTTATATCAGCAGTTAGATCAGCTAAAGGTACTACTTTAATTTCTGACAAATTTTATATGTAGATAAAAGAATCAGATTCACTATTCAAAGTCAGTCTTTCACCTGATAGCCATAATTTGATATTTGTTTGACAATCAACATATAATTTAGTATATTTATGTGTTTAGTTAACCTGAAATGCAAGGTTCAAGTTGCAAGTCTAAGTTAATTGATAATGAGCATCATTGCTGTTTGAATTTTAAAGTACATATATGACTTCACTTTCCGGAAAGTATGTTTTGATTACAGGAGGCTCCAGAGGGTTGGGCCCTTTAATTGCCGAAGCGCTTGCCAGTCGCGGAGCGCATATTGCCCTTGCAGCACGTTCAGAAGCAGGATTGGCCGCAGTGGCCGGTTCTTTGAGCAGGTATCCTGTTCAGACTATCATTGTACCTGTCGATCTTGCGGATACTAAAAAGAGGATTGAACTTGTTTCAACCGTTCTGAAAAAATTCGGCAGGATTGACATTCTTATAAACAATGCAGGGTTAGAGACTGAGGGAGCTTATCTCGAGCTACCCTGGGAAGAGATTCAGAAGACGATTGACGTAAACCTTACAGCACCCATGGCACTGACATATCTCGTGCTCCCGTCTATGCTGAAGCAGAATCAGGGGCACGTTGTAAATATTGCTTCAATTGCGGCAAAATGTGGCATTGCACTTGCAGCTACCTATTGTGGGACCAAGGCGGGCCTTGCTGAATGGACGAGTGGTCTCAGGCTGGAACTGGAAGGCAGTGGGGTGCATTTCTCAACAATCCTTCCCGGCTATGTTAAGGAAGTGGGGATGTTTGCCAGGTTTAACATAATACCTCATACCCTGGCCGGTTCCTGTACACCGGCACAGGTTGTGAAAGCTGTTCTAAAGGCAATTGTCAGAAACAAATCTGAGGTGATAATTAATTCAACTCCTACCCGGCTTCTGTTTGCGATAAATGAAATATCCCCTTCATCAGGAGACTGGCTAAAGAAAAAACTGGGACTTGTGGAGTTCCAGAGAAAGAAAGTACTTCAAAAAGGAGACAATCCCCCGAACTTCATATCCTGATAATAGCTTTAATGTAATAACTTTTACACAGTACTTTAAAATAATACAACCATGAAAAACCTCTATATCTTTCTAATCGCTACATTAAGCCTCTCCCTTGCATGCTGTACTTCAGCAGAGAAAACCAGACTTGTGACATTTGGAGGGAAATCTTACGAGCAGAAATGGGCAATTAAGGATCTGAACCCTGAATTACCAACCGACTGGTCCGCATTCCAATTTCTGACATTCGAACTTAAAGCTTCATCAACGCAGCGTTTCTTTATCAATCTCTATGATTCTGAGGGAATGCGCCGGTTGAGGATACTTCCCTATCAGGGGGTGTGGGTAAGAGCATCAGTCCCGCTGGCCAATTTTCAGAAAAGGAATGTTCTGGGTCACGATATGGCAGCGATAGGGCAGAGAGGAATGCCTGGTTACGGGCTGGGTTTTACAGGGTTTGTAGGGTGCATTAGCAATATTGACTCCCTGGGAGTACTGATGGAGGAACCTATCGGTTCACCGACACTTGAAATCCGCAATCTACGTCTGACGATGACAGCAGAAGATTCAATTATCAGCCCATTACCTCTTGTTGATGAATTCGGGCAATGGATCCCGGCCGTGTGGCCCGGAAAAGCAAAAACGTTGGATGATCTGAAAGCTCCCTGGGATGAGGAAGATAAGGCTTTGCAGACCGGAAATTTCAATGTTTCAAAGTATGGGGGTTTTTTAAATACAAAAGCAAATGCCACAGGGTACTTCCGTGTGGAAAAGATAGATGGCAAATGGTGGTTCATTGATCCTGAAGGACATTACTTCATTTCCACAGGCAGTACCGGTATGGGTCCGGGAGGATCATTTG
>DCVC01000051.1 GCA_002328625.1 Bacteroidales bacterium UBA2198 | reverse complement strand
TTAGTTCTGATCATTGTCGTTATTTTCTTTAAACCGAAGTTGAATCAGCTGCTTGGTCATGCTGACCCTGAAAGAGAGATCGCCAAAACACATGTTGAAAATGCGCTCATTTATTTCAACAGAGCTGAATATGACGCAGCCAGAGCTGAACTAGGACTTGCCCTTGAAAGCGATCCCGGGTACTCCTATGCATGGAGTTCACTGGCTGCCGTAAATGTTAAGCAGGGGGATCTCGATAAAGCGTTGTTGAACACATTAAAAGCCATTGAGTGTGATCCTGGTAACAGTCAGGCAGCATATAACATGGCATATGCTCTCGATGACAAAAAGGATTTTAATCAGGCGATATACTGGTATAAAGAAGCTATAAAGATCGATTCAGCTCTTAAAAGAGATTCGGTATATGTACCTGCTTCAAGCGCTCTCGGCAGACTGTATAATAACACCGGATTGCCGACCATGGCAATAATTGCACTTAACCGTGCAAGGAAGCAATACCCCGGTTCAAGGTATATCTACCTGGTCCATAAAAATCTGGGCAATGCATATTTTCTTCAGGAGCAGTTGGATTCGGCGCTGAAATACCTCGAACTGGCCAAAGGAGTTAATTCTCAGGAACCTGAAACGAGCCTTTTCCTGGCCCGAACGTATGAGGCTGCGGGCCAGCTAAGCAAGAGCATTGAGCTATGGCAGGATTATATTAATCTCGAGGCCGACACCGCTGAAACTGCCCGGGCTCGCAAACACCTCAGGGAGATTACCATAAAACATCTCCAGACTATCATAGAATGATCGTAAGGGCGTTGCATGCACGCCCCTGCGACCCCTACCTGATCAGCATGATCTCTTTTACTTCTTCAACATTCCCGGTTTTAAGCCGTACAAAATAGGTACCGAACGATGCAACTCCGCCTTTCACATCACGTCTGTTCCAAATGGTTGTATAACGGCCCGGTTCCATTTTCCTGTTTACGAGTGTACCAACCAGACGGCCACTCATGTCATAAATACTTATAGAGACCCTGTCGTTAGTGCTCTCACCTATCTCATAGCTAATCGTAATTGATTCACTAAAAGGATTCGGGTAAATAACACCGAGTTTCGATTCGGATACCACATCCACATCAATGGATTTTTCAGGATCGGCAAAGTAATTGTCATCAAGTTCCGACTTTGTACCTTTAAGCTGAGCAATAATTGCATTAGCTGCATCAATAAGCGTGTTTCCCTGCTCTATTGGCATTTTTCCTCCTGCCATGTATTCGTACACTTTGGCTATAAACTCGTTCAAATTATTTATTGCGGTCTTGGTTTTCTCTTTGGAAAGATTCTTCAAAGCATCGTCAAGCTTCTTTATCAGAGCATTTCCGTGAGATTTCATAACGGAGCCATTATTGATCATTGACTGAATTGCCATGATGAGTTTTCCGATCTCGATTTCCGGAGTAATTGGCCCGCAACAGATCTTTATTACAATTAGCTTTCCGTAGTCTGTTCCTGAACCTGAATATACAGCCAGAAGCCTTTCATTTTTTGAATCAATAACAAGTCCTTCATTAGCAATATTGGATATAGTTTCATGCAAGGTCAATGTTACTCCACCGGTGTACGATCCGGAAGGATTAGTGGTCCCTCCAGGATTTATCTGATATACAAGTACATCGCCATTTTCAGTTGTAACATAAACATGCAGGCCATCGCCACTGGTTGAGACGTCCCTTACTTTCGAGCCTGAGCTTACGTTTGCAAGGACTGTACCGAATAAATCACTTCCCGGGAAAATATCAATTACCATAAGGTAACCATCTTCGGTAGATACCACTGCAAAGCCGGCATCGCCTGTAACTGCAACATCCCTTGTTTTTGTACCCGAGCTTGAGTTGGCGATAACACTGTTAAAGTTAACATCCCCGGGCTTTGAATTAACAATGGTCAGGCCGTTATCTCCCGCAACCAGTACCAGTCCGGCGTCGGCTGTTACCGTAACATCCCTGTTCCTTGTTCCTGTATTAACATTGGCCACTACATGGTCGAATCCGCCGCTGTTAGGATCAGCATCAATAACAGAAAGGTTATTTGACGAAAAATTGGAAACATAAACCCTGTCACCGTCCGGGGTTACAACAACACCGTATGGATTGATCCCCACATTGATCACATTTATTACCTGATTTTTTGTGCCATTTAAGTTGGTAAGATCAATAACTGACACTGTATGTGAATCAAAATTAGTGACATAAGCTCTGGTTCCCATCGGATTTATGTCGATTTTAAGAGGTGTGGTCCCTATTCCTGCTATTATATCTCCTATATTATCATATGAATCCAAATCAATTATCGAGACACTGCCTGCTCCTGAATTAGTGACATATGCAGTTGCTCCGTCAGGAGTAATGGCAACATCCCTTGATTTGGTCCCTGTGTTTACATTCGCCACTGCCTCTTCACACGGATCGAGTGACTGTGGAACTACATAGAAGTAGAATCCGGGATCTGTGGTTGATCCTTTAACTGTTATGGTTACCATACCTGACAAGGCTCCTCTCGGTACTTCAACTACCAGGCTGCTGAGAGTTGCTTCTTTAACCAATGCCGGAATTGTAACAAATGTTACAATATTATTCACCGCAGTGGGATCAAAACCTTCTCCGACAATTTTTACTATCGAACCTGATACTCCGCTCGGAGGATCTATATAGAAAATATCAGGGATGGTTACCTGAGCAGCTGTAGTAAAAGAGGAGCTTGCGTCCAAAGCCATGCTCAGTGCAGGTTGTGAGACATCCCTGATACCGCTTTCTCCGCCTTTCAGTTCAACAGTATAAGTTTTTTTGAACGCCAGATCAGCATCCGGTCTGAAAATGACCCGTGAGTTCTGATTCAGAAACTCATATTTCCCGGTTATCTGAGTTGTGCCATTCGTTAATTTGAAAGTAGCCTGATTTATGGTTGAGGGATCAACAGGCTCTGTAAAGTCTACTACTACAGGCGTTGTCACGCTGACATCACTTGTAAGATTCCTGCCTGGTTCAAGATAGACTATTTCCGGAGCAGATTCAGGAACAGTTGTAAAAGAGGAAGAAAATTCTGCTTTCATTTTATTTCCTGAAAGGTCAGCAGCTCCAGTGGAAAGTGAAACAGTATACAGGGTGTTTTCCCGAAGGCTTTGCACAGGAGTGAAAGTCATAAGGGTATTTTCATTTCTCCAGCTGAATGAGCCATCAATATCCGGATTCCCGTTGCAACCAAGACTGAACCCTGATTCAACGGATGTCCTGTTCATAGGTTCTGAGAAGAATAGCATGATCTTTTCAGTGGCAAATACACCTTCTGCATTATCAGCAGGAATAATGTCTGTTACCACTGGCGATAAAATATCATCAGAAACAGTGGTAATAATGTAAGACGGGTAAGTTGATACAAGAGAATTGCCTTTCAGATCAGTTATTCCCTTATTATTCTCATCAACATATTCTCCAAGATGCAAACTATATGTATTACTATATTCGAGTGGCTCAATTGGGCTAAAGAGGATCACATCGGATTTCCCGTTGATCTCTGTGAAATTTCCACAGTACTTTTTACCTCCTGATTCAAGGTAACATGTGGCATCTGATAATGAACTTGTTTCAACAGGTTCCGAGAACCTTATTATTATGTCGGGCATAACCTTGACAGTTGACCCACTGTCTGGCGTTATAGACTTGACGTTTGGCGGTGTAAGATCAGGATTGGTTCTGATCGAAACGAGCCCATCTGCAAGGCTGACAGGTACCGAATCTCTATCAATTCCGTCACCTGTTTCGAGCCCTTCACCTTCAGTCCCGCTGTAGTACTCATCCGGATAATCCGTATAGATGGTGTTGCTGTAAATGTATGAGCTTATATTTCCGGGTTTCATCGGGTATCCGTATACATCGCCGTCGAGAGGCTGGATGAAGATTGTGTATGAACCGCTTCTTTCAACTGGCACAATAAATTTCCCTTCGGCATCGCTGTAACCGTGGAACTGCATCTCTGTTTCGTTTTCAGCAATGACAAGTGCACCTGCAACTGCCGGATAAGGAGCATAACCATAAGTGATATTTCCGCTCAGTGTTCCGTAAGTACTGTTGAATCCCGTTCCCGGGTATTTATAACTTGCCCAGGCCTTGTCATCCGGTTCAAGGGATCTTACGTCAGTGGTTCCGTCTTTCAGCCAGAAGAACATTGTTGCATCGACGACTCCGGTATGCAACAGGCCCAGGAGATGCCCTATTTCATGTGTCACGACACTCTGGATATCATAATATCCCGATGTTCCTCCCTCATCAGCGACCCCCAGGGTGCCGGTCAGGCTGTTTACAAAAGCAGGATTTACAATGATATCCGCATCAATTATCTCTGCTGTCTCACCGTCGGCGTCCATTCTGACGGTTTTTGCCGCATAGGCAAGAACACCGGGAGCCCATGGATATTTGTCATCTACAAAGCTCACAAGATTGATTCCGTCTGATGCATTCGCGTATTTTTGAGTTGTAGGACCATCATTAACAAAACTGATATTTGCTGTGGGAATTGACGACCACGTC
>DCVC01000232.1 GCA_002328625.1 Bacteroidales bacterium UBA2198 | reverse complement strand
AAAAATCCTTTAGTGACTGATTGGAAAAAAGCATTTCCCGTTTTGAGGCTTAAAACTCCGTTAAACCTTCCATAGCTTCCAAAACTGGAATTAAATATAACATCTCTGGTTTTTCTCCATTCCGGTTTGGTTTCGAGGTTAACAGCGCCTCCCAATCCCCCGTTGCTCAGTTCCATTGATGCTCCGCCATATCTGATCCGGATGTCATCAATAAATGCTGCAGGAATAAGTGACAGATCGGCTTGTCCAAGCATTGGATTGTTTATGTTTATATCATTCCATGATATCCTGGTATGGCCGGCTCCTATTCCCCTGAAGGACAATGTTGCTATGCCTCCCGTGCCATAGCTTTTAATGAACAGAAGTGATTTGGCGGCTAACAGATCGGCCAGGGATCCATGGCTGTAATCTTTACGAATTGCAGTATCAACGGTCTCTTGTTTAAAACCGGTCAGTGCTAAGAAGTTGGACCTCCCCGTTATAATCACTTCCTTAATAATTACGGTATCTTTACCGGAAGAAAGTGATTGCTGACCGGCGACCCGGGTCTGGAATGAAATCGAGTTCATCGTGGCAACAAACAATATAACGATTTTCTTAATCATCATTTATATTTTTTCTGCCGGGAAGGATTTGAGGGAATCAGTGCAGATTCTTTGCTTTTCTTCCCGAAAGCTTTGAACACATAAATATTATCTGGCAGGTCTTCTGACTTGTCCCGGTTTCATGAAGCCTTCCCATGGCGACCAGTTGCCACAGTGGCAGGTATTTCACAAAACCATCATCACGCAAAACGTGATCGGGCGTCACAGCAGCGGGTACTGTTGCGGATTCAAACCGCATTCCCTTTTCAGTACAATGATTTTATTTCATTGTAACACCAAAACGATGCAAAGATAATTATTTTATTCAGGATTTATAATGTCCCGCAGGAATTTCTTATAATAAGTTCGGGAGACATATTAACCTGTCTTTTGTATTTGCTTTTACCAGAATTTTTCACTTCCGACCATATCATGTTAGCCACCTTCAGGGCCATCGCCGGAAGGGGTTTTCTAAGGCATGTTACAGGAGAGAACATAAGGTCAAAACCGATACCTTCTTCCATTGAAATAAGGGCAATATCCTGTGGTACCCTTAATTTCTTTTTCCTGAGAAAAGTCATTACAGGGTAAACTAATTCAGCATGAAGAATGACCAGTATTTCGGCACTATGAGGCGGACGCAGAAATCTTTCAAATTGCATGAAATCGGGTTCACTACCCGAGGCGGTCGTGTCCAGTTCTGCAATCATCGGTTTGTGCATTGTCTCCTTTCTGTTAATTGCTGTTTTAAGGTCATCAATAACAGATATATCTCTTACGGATGATTTACGATCAGTAACTATCATAACACTTTTATAGCCCAATTTTGCCATATGGTTAACTACGCGTTCGGAACCCTCAGAAATATTGGTACATACGGTATTGAGCCTCAGTATCTTTATTGATTTCTCCATAAGAACAAAAGGATAGTTTGACGCTCTGAGTGAACGAACAGTGTAATCATCTGCAGCCTCTCCCACCAGTATCAGACCAGTATAAAACTTCTTAAAGGCGCCAACCAGCCTGTTGTATCTCTGGTCGTCAGGATCTTTTGTCATTATTGAAAATCCTACTCCTATGCTTGCGAAAGCTTTCTGCAGATAAGTTGTGATTTCATAAACAAACGGATCATGAAGGGAAGGAACAATCATTCCCAAAACTCCGGGTTTTTCCTCAACGGGCGATAATTCATTTCTTTCCTTAAGCAGATCGAAATATCCCATTTGCCTTGCCAATGCAAGGACCCGTTCCTGAGTGTCCTTTCGTATGCCGTGTTGATCAGCTTTATTATTAAGAACAAGGGATACCAAAGTGCTTGAAACACCCAGCCTGGCGGCTAAATCCTTACTTTTTACCTTTTTCCCCATTTTCCCCGTTTTTGGAAAAACTAAATTTACTACATTTTTGGGAAGTGGAGGCGAAATTCAAAGAAATTAACAATTTTTAATAGAAAAATATCAGACAGATGATTTGGGATTCTGCCAGCCGGGTGATTAANNATATTAGAGTCTGATTATCCAATTAATCAGTAAAATTTCATCATACTCCCGCCATTACCTTTTAGGGGGCTTAATTCCTCTTTGTTTAGCAGCCTCCTCAAGTCTTTGCTGCCATTTTGATTTTTTTAGCGGCTTTTTCTTGTTCTCTTCAAGTGTAGCTAAAACTTTAGAGGCATTAATAAATCGTTTTGAGATAATGTTCTGAAAGTAAGTCAGGATGTTGGCAAGAAAATAATAATAAGTAAGACCGGAGGAAAAATTATTCAGAATAAGCATGAACATGACAGGCATCATGTACATCATAAGTTTCATTCCAGGCTGATCCTGTCCGGGCGAAGAACCGGTCATCTTCATTGTCAGAAGAGTGGATGCTGTCATCAGTAATGTAAACAGACTGACATGATCCCCATACATGGGTATCTTGAAAGGCAGTGTCAAAATAGAGTCATATGTTGAAAGATCGGTAGCCCAGAGGAAATGTTCCTGCCGCAATTCAATTGATACCGGGAAGAACCTGAACATGGCAAACAGGATTGGCATCTGCAGAAGCATGGGAAGGCACCCCCCCATTGGATTTACACCGGCACGTTTATACAGATCCATTGTTGCCTGCTGTTTCTTTAGGGCATCTTCCTTTTTGGGGAATTTTTTTGCAAGTTCATCAACCATTGGTTTCAGCACCTGCATTTTTGCTGTTGACTGATAGGATTTAAATGTTAGTGGAAAGAGTACAATTTTGATGATGATTGTGAGGATAAGAATTATTACGCCATAGCTTCCTATATATTTTTCAAGCCAGTTAAAAACCGGGATGATCATGAACCGGTTAATCCAACCAATAATATTTTTACCAAGAAAAACGAGTTTATCGAGTTCAAGACCTTCTTTTCTTAGGGTTGAAATATGGTTTGGCCCGAAGTATAACTTCAGGCTCAGCGAGGTAGCCTGGCCGTGAGTAAAGGGTACCCCAACCTCCGATGTGAAATACCTTAAATATTTTTCTGTTCCGGTTGTGCGGGTCGATGATACTCTGCCGTTTAGAAAAAAATCATTTGTTATTAAGACAGATGAGAAAAACTGACCCTGAAATGCCACCCAGCTAAGTTTTGTTGTTATATCTGCTTTTTCCTCTTCTTTGTTTGATCTGAGTCTCAAGCCATCGACATCATCCTGATAATACTTGTATTTTATTGTAGTATAATTATCTTCATTCTGTCTTCCTTTTTCCTGCTGGGGGATATACATTCTCCAGTCAAGTGTAAGGCTGTTCTGATTAGAAGCAATGATGTTATCCATCGATTTGAAAGTAACATCAAAGTCAACCATGTATCTGTTGGGTGCAAGGGTGTATTTATATTCAATGAAGCTTTCTTCCCCTGCCTTTAAGCGAAGGATAATACTCTCAGGTTGTGAAGTAACAACAATTTCCCTCTCTGCCGAAGCAGGTGTGAAGTAAAGATTATTAGTCTGAACTGCTTTATTATCAATTGTGAAGAAATTAAAACCAAAAACTGTTGAATCGCCTGAGAATAATATGAGAGGAAGTGCCTCGAATGTTTTGTAATCTTTGAGCCTTGCAGAATAAACCCGTCCTCCTTTCAATGAAATTTTCAGCTCGACCCTGTCATTTTCGATTGTGATCAGATTGTCCTCCCCTTTTACTGCATCTGCAAAGGGTCCATATTGTTTTGAATCAGCCAATCTGGGAGTTTCGGCATTCAAAGTTTCAACCGGCAATGATTCTGCAATAACAGTATCTTTTTTAACAGCGTCAGGAGAAAATCCCAGAAGTTGGTTTATTTCATTTATTCTCGCCAATGCCTCCGGTTGATTTGGCTTAAACCTCAGTGCATTGATATATTCAGCTCTTGCATTTGCCATATCCCCTTTTGCATAGAGTGAATCAGCGGTACTTGCGATCTTTTCATAAGATTTGTTCAGCCGGCTATTGTTAAAAATACTGAAGCCAATAAAGATTGCAATTATCAGAATAATGCCTGTTATTGTGTTTCTATCCATTAGTGTTCCGTAATTAATTTAACTCATAGTAATGATTGATTATGCTAATCAATACAGGCTTTTATAAAATGAACAAATAGAGGATGCGGATTAATGACTGTACTGTTATATTCGGGATGGAACTGAACACCGATAAACCATCTGTGTTCAGGTATTTCAACTATCTCGACAAGACCAGATTCCGGATTTATTCCCACCGGTACCATCCCTTTGTTTTTGAAATCCTCATAATACCGGTTATTAAATTCGTATCTGTGCCTGTGTCGTTCTATTACCTCTGTTTTGCCATAAGATCCATATGCCCTGGAGTTCTCATCTATGACACATTTGTAGCCACCAAGTCGCATCGTTCCCCCCTTATCTATTATGCTTTTTTGTTCTTCCATCAGATCTATGACGGGGTATTTTGTTTTATGGTTCATTTCTGTTGAATGAGCCCCTTCCATTTTCAGGACATTCCTTGCAAACTCAATAACTGAACATTGCATACCCAGACATATCCCAAGAAAAGGAATATTATTTTCACGGGCGTATTTCACTGTTAAAATCTTGCCATCTATACCCCGCGAGCCAAATCCTGGTGCAACAAGGATGCCATTAAGTCCTTTTAATTTCTCTTTTACATTTTTTTCAGTAATATCTTCTGAATGTATGTATTCGACGTGGACTTCGCATTCATTCATTGCGCCGCTATGTATAAATGATTCAGCTATTGATTTGTAGGCGTCGGGCAGCTCAACATATTTTCCAACAAGACCCACTTTGAT
>DCVC01000117.1 GCA_002328625.1 Bacteroidales bacterium UBA2198 | reverse complement strand
ATCAGTCTCAGATTGGAAAGTTCATTTTCAATCAGCCGGTGAGCTTCAAGCAGTTTTTCGTATTCTTCTTTATAATCCATTGTATAACTGATCTCAATTCAAAATATAAACAAAAATCAATGTCCCGGTAAGGTTTAAGCTCTTCTGTTAATGATACTGCAAAGATAGATTTAATTCTGTTTTCTTTTCCCGGAGAAGTATCTGCAAATTTCCCTGAGTCCGCACTGGCTGCAAAGCGGCACTCTTGCCTTGCAAACATATCTGCCGTGCAGGATAAGCCAGTGATGAGCTTTATGAATCATATCCGTCGGTATATTCGCGCACAGTTGTTTTTCAGCATCCAAAGGATTTCTTGGATTACGCACAATTCCTATTCGGGATGATACCCGTAATACATGGGTGTCGACAGCCATAACAGGTTTATTAAACGCCACAGAAGCAACAACATTGGCAGTTTTCCTCCCGACACCCGGTAAACGCTGCAGCAAGACCGGATCGTCAGGAATAATGCCTGCAAAATCCTTTACAAGCATCCTTGCCATGCCTGAAAGATGTTTGGTTTTATTGTTCGGATAGGAACAGGATTTTATGAATTCATATATTTCAGACGGATCAGCTGCTGCCATCGATTCCGGATCAGGAAATTTTCCCAGCAATGACGGGGTAATCATATTGACTCTCTTATCGGTGCATTGAGCCGACAGAATTACCGCAACAATAAGTTCAAAAGGATCATGGTAATGAAGTTCAGTTTCAGCAACAGGCATGTTTTTTTCAAAATACTCAATAGTTTTACTGTATCTTTCCTTTAAGGTCATTATGAATAGAAATAATACTGCTTGTAAAGTAACACTTTTTATCTTTGCGGAAGAGAATGTATAATAAAAATGATTTAACATTAGAGCCCATTCAGAGCAGATTGTAATTAAAGCACGGATGTGATAACTTTAGTAACTTATAAACAAATAATTGGAAAGAATCATAATTAAAACTCAAACTGCCCGCTCAGAGATTCTTATTGGTGAAAATTGGGAATCAGTGGACGGTATGCTTCCGGGCAGCGGGGTGGTCATTATCACCGATGATAATGTCCTTGATATTTACGGAGACAGGTTTCCTCAATTCCCGGTATTCTCAATTGCGCCTGGTGAAAGAAGCAAGATGTTTGAAGTGATTGAACTGCTTGCCGAAAAACTTTTATCCGCCGGTATTGACCGAACCGGATTCATACTTGCCATTGGGGGAGGTGTGGTATGTGACGTTGCAGGGTTTCTGGCCTCGATATATTTAAGGGGTATAAGGTGTGCGTATGTTTCTTCAACCCTTTTATCACAGGTTGATGCCAGTACCGGAGGAAAAAACGGGATCAATCTGGGTAACACGAAAAATGTTCTTGGAAATTTCCGCCAGCCGGAGTTTGTGATATGTGATCCTTCGATGCTGCATACTCTGCCCGATGAAGAGTTTTTTTCAGGACTGGCCGAATTGATCAAGACTGCTATCATAGGAAATGAAAGGCTTTTTGAGATGATCGAAAGGAATCATGAGGGTATTCTGAGGAGAGATACGGAATTGCTTTCTTTGATGATAGGTATGTCCGTCAACTTTAAAGCCTCGGTCGTATCTGAAGATGAAAAAGAATCAGGATTGAGAAGAATCCTGAATTTCGGACATACATACGGTCATGCTATTGAGATATCAGGCTTAGCCAGGCATGGTTTTGCTGTGGCCTCAGGAATGGAAATCGCAACCTCTTTTTCACTTTTAAAAGGACTGATAAGTGAAAGAGAAGCATCAAGGATAAGAGACCTCCTCAATCAGTTTAATCTTTTGAGGGAATATAATATACCGGATTATCAAATCGAACAATTAATTCTGCACGACAAGAAAAAAACAGGAACAGATCTTCATTTTATCTTTGTAAATGGCATCGGTAAAGCAGTCGTTGAGAAAATCCCTGTTGCGGAAGTACTCAGTTTTTATAAATACTATAAATCAGGCAAACAAATCACTTGACTATGAATTCTTTCGGTAAAATTTTCAGAGTTTCTTTATTTGGTGAGTCTCACGGTCCGGCAATTGGTGTTATCATCGATGGATGTCCACCGGGATTACCTTTACGCACTGATGACTTTGTCTATGATCTATCAAGGAGAAAAAGCGGGGGTAAAGGCACCACAGAACGGAACGAAACAGATCAGCCGGAAATTTTAAGCGGAGTTTTTGAAGAGAGAACCACAGGAGCGCCACTTACAATAACAACAAATAACAGTGACAGGATCTCTTCAGATTATGATCAATTCAAAAACATTCCCCGTCCGGGGCATGCCGATTTCGTTGCAGGAATAAAGTACTCGGGGTTTTCTGACTTGAGAGGAGGAGGACATTTTTCAGGAAGGATTACCTGGGGTCTTGTGGTTGCCGGAGTAATTGCAAAAATGATTATAAAACCTTCTGAGATCTCAGCAAAACTTATATCGGCAGGAGGTTCTTCAGATATTGAAGCAGCTCTTGAAAAAGTACTGGTTGAGGGGGATTCAATAGGAGGAATAATTGAGTGCAGAGTACATAAACCAGCCAAAGCACTTGGAGAACCTTTCTTTTATTCTTTTGAATCAGCTGTAAGTCATGTTATATTCTCAATCCCGGCAATAAAAGGTATCGAATTCGGCTCAGGCTTTGCTGCAGCAGTGATGAAAGGATCGGAGCACAATGACCCGTTTATTGACAGGACAGGAAGAACTTCGACAAATAATGCCGGAGGGATAAATGGAGGTATTACAAACGGCAATGAAATAGTCTTCAGGGTAGCCGTAAAACCGACTTCGTCAACAGGTATTGAACAGAGGACTCTTGATTTTGAAAAAAATGAAATGACCCTGCTTAAAGTTGGAGGAAGGCACGACAGGTGTATAGCTATGCGAATGCCAGTGATTGTCGAAGCGGCGACAGCAATAGCAATGGCAGATCTCTTAATGATCGATCGTGGTATTCATGAGAGATCAGGAAATAGTTAATAATCAGTAATATGTCTTAATAACAAGAGCCTTTCTGGTCCTTTCGGTGATCCTGAACCTGTTATCAAGACGGTTACCTAAAATCCAGACAATAGCATCACATGACACTAAAACCATAATGTTTTCTTTATCTGCCAGTGTGTATTTTTCATCAATGAGAAAATCGCTTATTTTTTTCTTTTTGGTCATCCCCAGCGGGTAAAAGAAATCTCCTGCCTGCCACTTCCGGATGACAAGCGGAAATGTTAGTTTTTCGGCATCAATGAAAGCTTCTGCAGGATTATGAGATATTTTGAACCTGTCTGTAATCTTTTTATAACCCGCAAAAAGTATTTCGGGTACCTCTTTAAAACTGCTAAGGTCTTCTATTATATATTGTTTTCGGCTACCCGTAGAAACAGGCAATACAATTAAATCACCCCTGTTCTTAATAATCCTGTGTGTTTTTGTAATGACTTCACTTCCTGTTCTTCCATTGATTATTCTATGAAGGTCTTTAATAATTGCTTCCGTGATCCCGAATGGCCTGAATAACTCAAACATTATTGTATCATTTGGATTTTCGGATCGTAAGCGGCTGATATTGAAAATAACAGTAATTCCTTTTTTCACCATCACCCTCTGCCTTATATCGTTTACGAGATCCGATAATATATCCTGGATCTCACCCAGCTTTCGTGCAGTACTGTTCAGGGTGGTCTCTGCTGAAGGATTAATTTCTTTCAGAACGGGAATAACAAATCGTCGGATCTTGTTTCTTACGTATTTAGTGTCATCATTTGATTTGTCTTCTCTGAAGGTCACATTATTTTCAATACTGAAATCAACAATTCTTTGCCGTGTTGCAAAAAGAAGAGGTCTGATGATATTCATACTGTGGCATTTCATCCCGACAAGTCCTGCAATCCCGGTACCCCGTGTAAGATTGATGAGCAGTGTCTCAATGTTGTCATTCAGATTATGTGCCACTGCAACAGAGTTAAAATTATTTTCACTCCTGATTTCCTCAAACCACTTGTATCTTAATTCTCTTGCTGCCATCTGTACAGATAATCTGTTTCTTCTGGCATATTCTTTTGTGTCAAATCTCTCAACATAAAACGGCATGTTATGATTATTCGCAAAATTTTGTACCATCTCCTCGTCCTTATCCGATTCATCTGCGCGTAAACGGAAATTGCAATGTGCTATCCCTGCTTTAATTCCCGCTTTTATGAACAGATGGCTCATAACCATAGAGTCGATACCTCCGCTGACCGCAAGTAATACTTTGTCGTCGTCAGATATCAGATTGTTATCTTTTACAAATCTCAGGAACTCCTCAAGCATATCAGATATATTTTTTTATTTACCGGTATTTTATTAACGATGGAGGTTCGGGATCAAAGTTTTGAGGCCTCAGAAGCTGTTCTCCGGAGATGGTAAAGCGGTTAATGCCCGAATAAGCAGGCAGATTTGGGAAAAAGCTTAACCTTATTTGAAACGTATTGAATATCAAATTGTCATTTCTTATCCTAAGACCAAGGCCAACTCCTGATAATAAAGTACCATTGTTAATTATTTCGTTTGGAGCTGCAAGAAATGCCAGGTCGGCATAACCGAAGAATGCAAACCTGAAACCATAGAAATTAATCGGGCTGAATAGCACCGATTCAAGGCTGACCGATAACCTTTGTATTCCTGTTACAGAATCATTCCGGAAGCCTGAAAATCCGTTTTTAGCAATGATAGCAAGATATTCATCAGAATACCTGTTAAGTCCTCTCGTATATTCAATATTCACAAAGTTCCTTATCTTATTGCCTCTCATATAAATCAAATTTGAGAAGTAGTTCATTGTCAGAGATAAAACGCCTTGTTCTTCTTTGTTGTCATTAAAAAATGAGGCTAAACCGGCAGCTATATAAAAATAACCAAGAGTACTGGCTGACTTACCCAGTGAAACATCAGCTCCCAGGTAAGATCTTTTCTTAAACTCATTGAACTCTTTGCCCGCAGTGATCCTTATTAATCCTCCTTGTGGAACATCCTCATTACGGCCATAGCTATAAATAAGGTTTGTTTTAAAGTATTTCTGAACAGAGAATGTAACAGAGCCAAGATATAACCTGTATTTCTGAAGTTTGTAGTAAGAATCAGGAAGGATAAAGGGCCTGTCTAAAACATTGTTATTGGTATATCTTGCTCCAATAATGATCCTTGACACTGATGGTTCGTCAATAAGGAAGGACCTTGAAAGCCAGTAATCCTGAAGATTATATGTAAAAGGTTCTGGTTCAGGCAGAGAGTCAAGGTCTTCACCGGTAAGCATCCTCACAATGGAAATGCCACCGGCATATTTTGTTCTTGAA
The DNA here is from genome assembly GCA_002328625.1 of Bacteroidales bacterium UBA2198. GTDB lineage: Bacteria > Bacteroidota > Bacteroidia > Bacteroidales > VadinHA17 > LD21. The sequence continues at coordinate 4,145 of DCVC01000117.1, read as the reverse complement.
CTTACCAGTTTGCGGCTCAGGTCAAAACCGAAAGTGGTCTTTCCAAGTCCGTTAAGATAGTAGAATTTCAGGTTCGTAAAAGTCCTGGCAAGGTTATTTACCATGTATTTTACTCCAAAACCGGGTGAATCAGAATATTCAGCATCGAAAGGAACCTCTATACCGAATTCATGGCCCATTCCAAAAATATTTTTTTCAAATACTGAAACAGAGCCCTTTTCAAGGTTTGCCAGATTCAATCCTGCTGCCAGAGAATAGACATCCTTTGTCAGGACAACAATATCAACTTCTGCTTCGCTTGCCGGAACAACAATTATTCTTGCATCGTCAATATACGGCAGCTGCCTGAGCAACCTTTCATTATCACTCAAAAGAAGAGGAGAAATTGTATCTCCTGCAAGGAATAAGAGATTCTTCCTGATAATTCTTTCATTTGTATTTAAATGAGTTTTATTTAACAGATTCTCAGTTTTTGATGGGCTGTAGAATAAAGGATTATTAATGTTTGTTCCAAAGACGTCAAGTCTTTGAATGTTTATATTACGGATCTTCTTTCCTGAATGCATTATGTAGTTAAGATCGCTCGCCCCTGTAATTTGTCTTATATCGGTTGGTAAAGGCTTAACTACGACCAAATCGTAAATCTTTTTGGTAACAGGTTTTCTGGAGGCCTTTGTTTCCAGGGAATCCATAAAGATAATAGTCCTGTCGGACGGTGAAATTGAAAGAAGTTTAAGATCGGAGGGGACTTTATTGTGGATATCACAAAAAGATAACCTGAATGTGTCGTATTTGAAAGACAGGTTAATTCTTGGTATTTTTAGAATAGCATTCTGGCTGACAGTTAGTTGAGGGTATAATATGTTACAGAAAGCCACAAGGACCATTAAGACCAGAATCCGGTATTTTGTCCTGTTGTCTTTTGCAATATATGCATCAGGTTTCATCAGAATTATTGATCAGCACATCGTCGGAGTTGAATTGATAGCCAAGTCTTTTTCCGGTAATGACTCTGGAATGTTGAATTTTTGCCTCGGCCTGGCCTACCGTGGCGATTTTTACAGTGTCGTACGGAGGAACAAGGAGATCAAATTCAAGAGCATACTGAATTGCCGTCGAGATTATGGTCTGCAGTGATAGTTTACTTAGCTCTTCGTTTCCGAAATTTGTAAATAACATACCCATTTGTCTTTTCCCTTCAACAAAATACTGGTTTTCATGATTTATAAATATCCTGGCAATCAGATATCCCAGATCGTCCAATCTGGAATATTTAAAAGAGTCGGCCAGAAAATTATAAATATTAATAATACCCGAATAGGCATTAAACTTGTTTTTCTGGATATATGCAGTTCTCCAGGCAGGATGCTCCCTGTCGAACTGAAAAATATTTGAATGCATGCTGAATAGCAGAAGATCTCCTGCTACCTTTAACTGAGCATCAAAATTGCTTCTATCGGTATATTCCATTCTTATCCTGGTATCAATTCCTCCAAGGCTGATATTGACTTCTTTGGCGAAGTTCTTCAAAATATCCTTTACGATGACGAATGCTTCCAGGGTATTGTCATAGACCTTCTGCTTAAGCACAGATTTATCCTTAAGAGTTCCTATAATAGTCAGTTTTTTTTCTTCCAGATCCGACATGATGTAATGAAATATTAAAAATTCATAATAATAATGGACACCTAATTTATGAATTATTCCTGATAAAAGGAAAGAGACTAGTAAGATCGTGCAAAAAGCACTCTTCGTTCTGAAGGTTTGCCTGAATAGATGCATTTGCCTTCTTCCGCAGGACTATCAAAAGGGATGCATCTTATTGTAGCTTTTGTTTCCTGCTTGATTTTCTCTTCTGTTTCAGATGTGCCATCCCAGTGCGCCATAATGAATCCCCCCTGATTATCAAGGATTTCCAGGAAGTCACTCCACTTGTCCAGATAGTGAGTGTTTTCCTTTCGGAATTTCAAAGCCTTATTGTAAATATTCTTCTGTATTTCATCAAGCAGAGGCGGAATAAAACTATTAATTTCTTTTGCAGGAATTGTGACCTTTTTAAGAGTATCCCTTCGTGCAACTTCAACGGTCATATTTTCAAGATCACGAGGTCCGATGGCAATTCGAACAGGAACTCCCTTAAGTTCATAATCAGAGAATTTCCAGCCTGGCTTATTGTTATCCCTGTCATCATATTTAACTGTCAGCCCTGCTTTTTCAAGGTCCGTCTTTATCTTTTCCGCGAAAGCCGATAAATCCGATAGTTGTCCGGGGCTTTTAAAAATAGGAATTATAATTACCTGAACAGGAGCTAATTTAGGAGGTATAACGAGTCCATGGTTATCTGAATGAGCCATTATCAAGGCGCCAATTGTTCTTGTGGACAACCCCCAGGAGGTTGCCCAGACATAATCTAACTTACCTGTTTTATCCGTGAACTGTACGTCAAAAGCTTTTGCGAAGTTCTGACCAAGGAAATGGCTTGTTCCTGCCTGCAGGGCTTTTCCGTCCTGCATGAGAGCTTCGATAGCATATGTATCGAGTGCTCCTGCAAAACGCTCATTCTCACTCTTATACCCTTTGATGACAGGAAGAGCCATAAAATTCTCGGCAAACTCTGCATAGACATTTATCATTTTAAGAGTCTCTTCTATTGCTTCCTCACGAGTGGCATGAGCTGTGTGACCCTCCTGCCAAAGAAATTCAGCAGTCCGGAGGAAGAGTCTGGTGCGCATTTCCCACCTTACAACATTGGCCCACTGATTAATCAGAATAGGCAGATCACGATAAGAGTGGATCCAGTTCTTGTAGGAGTTCCATATGATAGTTTCAGATGTGGGCCTGATAATAAGCTCTTCTTCCAGCTTTGCAGAAGGATCGACTATAATATTCTTACCGGTTTCATCGTTTTTCAGGCGATAATGAGTAACAATGGCACACTCTTTGGCAAAACCCTTAACATGGGCAGCTTCACGGCTGAAGAATGATTTTGGAATAAACAACGGAAAATATGCATTAACATGACCAGTGGCTTTAAACATCCTGTCAAGTTCAGCCTGTATTTTCTCCCAGATAGCGTACCCGTTAGGTTTGATAACCATGCATCCCCTGACGGCCGAGTTCTCAGCCAAATCTGCCTTGATAACCAAATCGTTGTACCACTGTGCATAATTCTCATCCCTGTTTGTTAAAAACTTCGCCATTTTTTGGTATGGTATTTGTTTTAATGACTTAAAAAGTTCGCGTAAAAATAGAAAAAACTTACTGAAACAAAAAAAAGAGAGGTTCATCATGAAAGCAAAATACTACATCGGAATTTTATCAGCACTCCTGCTTGCAGCTTACACTGCAGATGCTCAGTATGCTGATAACAGGTACTATGGTAATGATGACGCCAGAATAATAGTAAATAATTACTACGATGATTATGACTACTATTACTCTTCACGGATTAATAGATTTCACAGATCGTATGCAGTATTCGATTATTATTCTCCGGTTTTTACAGAAACCTACTGGTACACGTACAGGCCATATTCATGGGGTATAAGTATTTACAGGGGAGGATTAGGGTTCAACATGGGTTACAATATGTATTACCCTGTCTATTACGGGTATGACTGGGAGCCATACTACGGCTGGTATGATCCTTTCTTCACCACATCGTATTACTGGGGTTATGATCCGTTTTATTACAATTACTGGTATACACCGGTAGTGATCAACATTGGAGTAAGGTACAGATGGTCAAATCATTACTGGGCATGGAACCGGCACAATTACTGGTACAATGATTACAGATGGGGAAGACCGGTTTACAATACCTACAATAATTATTATTACTACAATAATTATTCTTCCGGCAGCACCCGGTACTCTACAAGGTACTCTGCAACTCAGAACCAGACTCGTAGAACTGCTCCGGCAAACACAAGCGCTTCGGCAGGCGTTTCAAGAAGGGATGTGCCAGTCGGCAGCCAGTCGCAGGTAAGCAGGAATCAGGCTCAGGAAAGATCAGTCAATGGGGCTCAGATGGGTGAAACAAGAAGGAGTAGTGCCAATGTTGCCAACAGGCAGGCAACCGGCAATAGCAACAACAGCGTTCCATCGAACAGGGGCAATGCTGCCGCTAATACACGCAGGACAAC
>DCVC01000309.1 GCA_002328625.1 Bacteroidales bacterium UBA2198 | reverse complement strand
ACTACAGAGAGAAGTCGTCCAAGTTGCTGCTGACCAACAAATGATGAAGAACGCAGTGTCCGGCTGGCCCTTCCAATGAGCCAGCCGCTAAGAGGAAGCAGCAGAAGTGCAAAAAGTGTAAGCTGTACACTTGTAACAAAAAGGTAAATAACAAATATCAGGATATAAAGCGGGTCCCTGAACAACATTGTAAGAGAAGACATTACAGAAATCTCAATTTCCTGGACATCGTTTGAGATCCTTGCCATTACATCACCTTTGCGTGCATCGGTGAAAAAGGATAATGGAAGCCTCAGGACTTTATCATACATCTCTTTCCTAAGGTCTCTGACAGTACAGGCCCTGATATATGCCATACTGTTGTTAGCCAGAAAAATAAAGCCGTTTTTAAATAAACTGGCAACAATTACAATAAGAATTACCAGGAGAAGGGCTCCAATTTTCCCGTTAGCCGCAATAAATTCTGACAAATAATACTTACTGAATGTCCCCAGATAGTCCAGAGTAAGCTGGAACTTTCCAGGATTCGGCACAATTTCAACATTATCGAATAAAATCTTCAGGAAAGGGATCACAAGTGTATAAGAGACCAGTGCAAATATTGCACTCAGGATATTATAAATAATATTCCTGGTTGCAGACCACCGGTAAGGTGTGATGTACTTAAGCAACAGCCTTATTTTATTCATTCTGTCCTGAATATTAGTAACCGGTAAAATTAAAAGGGCTTATTGCTTTAAGTTCAGTTTTAACTTCATTGCTTATGTCGAGGTTTTCAATAAATTCAAGAATTGATTCGCTGGTTATCTTTTGATTGGTTCTTGTCAGTTCCAGTAATGCTTCATAGGGTTTATGATACCCTTCCCGGCGAAGAATTGTCTGGACAGCTTCAGCCACAACGACCCAGTTCCTTTCCAGATCGTTTTTTATCCTGTCGGTATTAACTATCAGTTTATTAAGTCCTTTAAGCAGGGAGCTGAAAGCTATTATTGTGTGTCCGATTGGTACTCCTATGTTCCGTAAAACTGTCGAGTCCGTCAGATCGCGTTGAAGTCTTGATACCGGCAGTTTAGTCGATAAATGCTCAAATATTGCATTGGCATACCCGAGATTGCCTTCTCCGTTTTCAAAATCAATTGGATTTATCTTATGAGGCATTGCCGATGAACCTATCTCGCCTTTCTTAATCTTCTGACTGAAATAATCCATTGAGATATAGTGCCAGATATCTCTAGCCAGATCAATCAGAATAGTATTTATTCGTCTTAAGTTATCGAACAGGGCAGCGAGATTATCATAATGGTCGATCTGAGTTGTAGGATGTGACCTCTGCAAGCCTAGTGTTTCATTGACGAAATTGTTTGCGAAGGATATCCAGTCAATATCGGGATAGGCCACCTTATGGGCATTTAAATTTCCTGTAGCACCACCGAATTTTGCTGAATAGGGAATCTGGGCAAAATACTTTGATTGTTCATCAATACGGGCGATAAATACTGATATCTCCTTGCCAAGTCGTGTAGGTGAAGCCGGCTGTCCGTGTGTCCTTGCAAGCATCGGAATATCCTTCCACTCATCAGCATATGTGGCTAATGTCTCTCTCAATTCGAAAAACAACGGGAAATAGACTTCTGAAAATGCATCTTTTAAAGAAAGAGGGACTGCAGTGTTATTGATATCCTGAGAAGTAAGACCAAAATGAATAAACTCGTTCCACTTACCCCACCCTGCTTTGAAGAATTTCTCCTTGAGGAAATATTCCACAGCTTTAACATCATGATTGGTTATTCTTTCAGTTTCTTTGATCCTTTCAGCATCTTTTAATCCGAATTCATCATAGAATGATCTCAGTGCATTAAAATTTTCTTTCTTAAAATCAGCCAGCTGTGGTAGTGGTATTTCGCACAATGCAATGAAATACTCAATTTCAACCAGAAGCCGGTATTTTATCAGACCGTATTCGGAGAAATAAACATCAAGCTCATGAACTTTCTGTCTGTACCTGCCATCGAGGGGAGAAATTGCAGTAAGAAAATTTAATTCCATCGTTTAACTAATTGGTGTTTCACTTGTTGTTAGTGTATGTACAAAAGTAGTATTTTAGATGCAGGAAAAAAAGGGTATGGGCAAAATCAGGATTTCCGCAGTAAGGTATGCAAACACTTATCCTTTCATTTACGGGTTGACAGAGAGTGGTTTTGATAAAAAGGTGATTCTTGAAACTGACCATCCTGCTGATTGCGCAACCAAGCTGATTGAAGATAAAGTTGACGTCGGATTGATCCCTGTTTCAGCCATCCCTCTTCTGTCTGAATATCACATAATAAGCAAATATTGCATAGGTGCTTACGATAAGGTAAGGACGGTCATGCTTCTCAGCAACTGTGGCCTGCATGAATTAAAATCTGTCTTCCTCGACTACAGGTCAAGAACATCGGTTAACCTTGTAAAGGTCCTTGCAAAAAACAAATGGAAACAGGAATTCACCTGGATCAATACCTCTGAAGGTTTTAATTTTGCTAATACCGGCAAAAATGAAGGTGTGGTTTTAATTGGAGATCAGTGTTTTGAGTATGAGAACAAGTACAGTTACAAATTTGATCTTGCCAAAGAATGGCATGATTTTTCCGGATTGCCTTTTGTTTTTGCCTGCTGGACATCAAATAAAGAGCTTGATGAGAACTTCCTGAGAGAATTCAACATGGCTCTTCAGTTCGGACTAAATAATATTGATAAAGTGGTTGAAAAATTTGGTAAATCAGGACCCATAACGGGTAATGACCTGAGAAACTACCTCACAAATAACATTAGTTACGATTTTGACGAAGATAAAAAGAAAGGACTGGATTTATTTCTTAACCTGATTAATTCATAAACATGAATTAATCACCCGAAGGGCTGACGAAATAATTGGGAACCAATTATTTGTCAGGGTTAACTTGACATTGAAAATCATTTTGTAACAATCTTGCTGTTTCGTATCATCTTGATTTTCAATCGTCAACACTTTGTGTGAAAAATTCTATGAATTTTTCAGGTTAAATTAACATTGGAGAATTATGGAAACTGAAAATGAGATGATTAGTAATTTTTTAATAAGGGAATACAGAGAGGATGATTATAAGGGGATTATCGACTTTTGGGATCTTACAGAACTGGGCACTCCTGAAAGAGGAGATAACAAAGACACTATCGAGTGTACAATAACGCTTGGAGGGTGCATGCTGGTGATGGAAGAAAAGGAGACTGGCCGTATTTGCGGAACATCATGGATGACCTTTGACGGACGCAGGATCCTTCTTCACCATTTTGGTATCCTTCCCGAGTTTCAGGGAAACGGACTTTCGAAAACTCTGTTAAAAGAGTCTCTTTCATTTGTAAAATCAAAAGGTTTACAGGTTAAACTCGAGGTTCATACGACTAATTATAAAGCAATCAATCTTTATAAAAAATTCGGATTCCTGCATCTGGGTGATTATAATGTTTTTATAATAAGGGATATTTCAAAAATAGAATTTTGATTTTAATATATTGAATAATTGATTAACTTTGATGTATATAGTGAGCCGAATTATAAACAATCGCAATAAACCCTATAATCATGGCAAGAACAATAACATTCAACGAGCTCCGGAAGATAAAAGACCAGTTGCCCTCCGGAAGTATGAAAAAGATTGCTGAGAAACTGGATCTTAATGAAGAGACAGTCAGAAATTACTTCGGAGGGACAAATTTTGAAAAAGGACAGTGTGTTGGCGTTCATTTTGAGCAGGGACCAGGTGGAGGGATAGTAAAATTTGACGATACAACTATCCTCGATATGGCAATGAAAATGATCAGCTACTAAAGACGCTGCAATTTCTCCTGTTCAAAAGCAAAAGGCAGGGTCTTTTGCTTTTTTTTTTTCAATTAAATACCATTCATCATTGTGCACCTTTGAGTTGAAATTGAGAATGGCCTTTCAGGTGATATCATAAATGCAGAAACGAAATATCTTAATTTACCTGGAAAGTTTTTCACCGGAACATGGGGAGAAACATTGCTCTGGTTGCAAGATCTTATTTATCATCACAGGATATGGCATTGCGCAAAGGAGATCATCAGAACGTTTTCTGATATCGGTGTGATTGAACTTTAAATATCACATGATTAGCTTCTTGTTGCCTGCTATCTTCATGATACAGGAATGTCAGTTGAAACTGGTGTCAGAAGTTATTTTGACGGACTTTCCTCTGAGTTATCAATGGTTTACAATAATTCTATGAAAAGGGATAATCACAATTTCAAAAAAATCTTTACCATTTCTGTTAAGTCTTTTATGCACCACTAAAAATGGTGTTATTTACATATAGAGTGATATGCATAAATACCAAGATATTTCACGTATTTATGCCGACAATTCATATATAACGCTCGCCTAAATTTGTTTCCTACACAAATAATCCTGCTATGCTTGATGTTTTGATCAACCAGAACAAGGAGAATGTTCCTTTGAAAGGATCGCTTAAAGTAAGTGACAGGGCCGACAAGCCAATAAAAAGTGTGATGAAATCTGTTTCATGGCGAATAATTGGGACGATTGACACAATGATAATAAGCTATTTCATCACAGGAAGAGTTTCGCTGGCTGTTTCAATCGGAAGTGCCGAGGTTATTACAAAAACAATCCTTTACTATTTTCATGAAAGGATATGGGCTCATATTCATAAGATCAGGTTAAACCTCAGAATAAGATCAAATGGAAATCAACTTGAGATTAAGAGAGCTGAATAGTAATCTGAGAGGTAAATCTGCAGAGGAGTCCCTCAAAACTCTTACTGATCTTTATCCGGGAAAGGTGGTTTTCACAACCAGTTTTGGAATTGAAGACCAGGTTATTACGCATCTTATCTTCGAAAATAATGTAACAGTTGAGGTGGCAACGCTTGATACCGGACGCTTATTTCCCGAGACATACAAGGTATTTAATGAGACTATTAAGAAATACAAGAAAAAGATCAATGTCCATTTTCCCGATTATAAAGATGTTGAAAAAATGGTTAATAATAAGGGCCCGTACAGCTTCTATTATTCGAAAGAGAACAGGCTTGAATGCTGCAGGTTGAGAAAGATCCTCCCGCTTAACAGGGCTCTTGAAGGAAAAGCATGCTGGATAACCGGTATAAGGTCTGATCAGTCGGAAAATCGTCATCTCATGAATAACCTGGAGTATGATGAAGAGAGAAAACTTATTAAGTTCCATCCCCTCTTCAATTGGACATATGAGGAAGTAAAGATTTTCATTGCAAAGAATAACATACTATATAACTCATTGCATGACAAAGGATTTGTAAGCATTGGCTGCGAGCCCTGCACAAGAGCCGTTAAGGAGGGTGAGGATTTCCGCGCCGGAAGGTGGTGGTGGGAGACTGACGGGAAGAAGGAGTGCGGCCTGCATGCAAGCGTAGAGCAGTGAGCAGGGGGCAGGGGGCAAAGAGGTGAGAAGTGAGAGGTGAGAGGTGA
>DCVC01000122.1 GCA_002328625.1 Bacteroidales bacterium UBA2198 | reverse complement strand
TTCTAGATTTTTGATGTCACTCATAACATATTATTTATTGATTTCACTTTTTAATATTAGGGATATCGAGGCCATATCCTTTTATTCTGTCAATCCGTCTGAGGAACATTGCCATTATTATGGCTGCTACGCCGAATCCTGCGAACACCAGTTCGGGTACGGTGTAATCATAACGCAGTCCTTCTGCTCCTGCAGCAATCTGTTCAGCCACACCGGGGTTTGAGACTGATGTCACCCAGCCGATAAGTATCGGTACCAGAAGCAACCCAATATTCTGTATATAGAAAATGCTGCCGTAAGCCGAGCCGAGGTACCTGTCCTCGACAATCTTGGGCACCGACGGCCACATGGAAGCAGGCACCAGTGAAAAGGCGGTCCCGAGGATGACTATTGTCCCGATGGCTATCGGCTTTGTGAATGCACTGTTGGGAACCAGCGCGAAGATCAGGTGTGAAATGGTCAGCAGGATGGCTCCGTAAAGCATCATCTTGGCTCCCATTCCCTTCTTGTCAAGGAAAAGGCCAATAAAGGGTGTAAGTATCATTGCTCCTATCGGGAAGAAGGAGAAGAGTGCTGCCGCATCCTTGACCTCCAGGCCCAGCTTTGAGGCCAGCATGTCAGTCGCAAATTTCTGAAACGGGAAGATGGCAGAATAGAAGAGAACACAAAGTGCTGCAATTGTAAGGAAGCCGGGATTGGTGAAAATCTTTTTAAGATCTGACACCTTGAACTCCTCTTCAGGCTCGCCGGTAGCTGTTTCACCGTCTTGTTTATCCAGTTTCCGGTCCATGAATGTGTATATGAAGAATGTGATGAAACCGATGCAGAGGAAAACGAGTCCCATAAAGACAGAGTGCGACACGCCACTGTTTTCAGCAAAAATGGGTGAGAGACGGAATACGGCAAAGACTCCCAGGCGTGCAATGGCCATTTCAAGACCCATGGCCAGTGCCAGTTCCCTTCCCCTGAACCATTTGACAATAGTTTTGGAGACTGTGATGCCAGCCATCTCAATACCAACACCGAAAATGGCAAATCCCACAAAAGCAAGTTTTGCTGTGGCAGGCACACCCGTGAAGAATGATCCGAGCCAGTTGGCCAGCGCACTGTCGGTAAAACCGGCGCTAAGGGCAAAAAACTTTATCCCTGCCCCTGCAACCATCGTAAGTGCAGCAGTGATCAGGGTAAACCTGATACCCATCTTGTCAAGAATTATGCCTGACAGAATCAGGAAGAAGGCAAATACGTTGAGGAAAAACTCAGAACCGCCGAGCATGCCGAATACCTCCGGTGACCATTTATAATCAGTCTCCAGAAGCGATTGCAGCGGCGCGGCTACATCAATGAAAAAGTATCCAAAAAACATTGTTAAGGAAATGAGCCCGAGTGCAAGCCATCTCGCAAAGGCCGATTCCCGCAGGGACTTTCTTATCTGTTCCATTTGCTGAATTTAAGTTAATAAGGTCTGTAAATGTATAAAAAAAACTTTCCAATAATTGTGGCAAAAAACATGACGATGAACTTTGTGGCACAATTTTGGTTATCAGAGTGAATTGTTAATTTTGTGAGTTTAAATTAAACCGTTCAATCAATTACAATTATATACAGAACATGAAGAAACTAATAATTATACTTTTACTGGCCGCCCCCGCACTGATTCTGTCTGCACAGGCTGAAAATGTTAAGTGGTATTCTATAGAGGAGGCTGCGTCACTTGCAAAATCAAATCCGCGGCCTATTTTCGTCGATGCCTACACTGACTGGTGTGGCTGGTGCAAGAAGCTCGACAAGGATACATTCTCAAATCCGGTTATTGCAGAGATACTGAACACCAAATTTTACGCTGTCAAGTTTGATGCCGAAGGCAAAGAGCCCGTTACTTTCCAGGGAAGGAAATTCGTCAATGACGGCAGCCTGGGCAAGACACATCAGCTGGCATATGCGCTGCTGCAGGGCAAACTTGGCTATCCGACCGTGGTCTTCCTCACCGCCAACAGCGAGCTCATCACCCCGATTTCCGGTTACAAGACACCGGCCCAGATTGAACCTTTGCTCGTGTACTTCGCCGGCACCAGCTGGCAGAAACAGAGCTACGAGGATTTCATGAAGACGTTTACGGGTAAAGCGCAATAAGTCTGTAAGGTCATAAGGTCTAAAGTCTGAGGGTCAGTTTTCAGCCTTCAGTCAGAGAAGGCAATAGGCAGTAGGCCCTATGTTTGAAAAACATAAGTTTCAGGATAGTTATTAGATTTGAATATTCTCGAAGTATTCACCTAATAATATCTGAAACTTATGAATGCACAAGTTAAACAAATTGATTTTACAGGTCAAAACATTTATGCAGGTTTTGATGTACACCTTAAAAGTTGGAAAGTTACTGTAATGGCAGAATCATTTGTATATAAGACATTTACACAGCCACCTAAACCTGAGGTCTTATATAATTATCTCAAAAATAATTTTCCGGGTGGGACTTATCATACTGCCTATGAAGCGGGATACTGCGGATATTGGATTCATAATAAGTTGACATCTTATGGAATAAAATCAATGGTGGTAAACCCGGCGGATATCCCCACAACCCATAAAGAGCGGGTACAGAAGGAAGATAAAAGAGATAGCAGAAAGATCGCCAGGTCGTTGAGTGCCGGAGAACTTAACCCCATTTACATACCATCAATACAAGCACAAGAAGACAGAAGCCTTGTACGAACCAGATCGATGCTGATTAAGGATTTAACCAGGATTAAAAATCGAATAAAATCCCTTTTGTATTATTACGGAATTTCTATCGAAGATGCTTTTCCTCATGCACAGAGTCATTGGTCAAATCGTTTTGTCTCATGGCTGGATGGTCTGGAACTATCTTACGACAGTGGTAAATACACCATACAGGCTTTACTCACTGAATTTAAACATCTGCGTGGTTCCACTTTGGAAGTAACCAGGCAGATCCGACTTCTTGCCCAAACAGATACTTATCGGGAGAAAGTGAACTTATTAAGAACCGTGCCAGGGATAGGTTTAATAACATCAATGACAATTTTAACTGAGTTGGAACTGATCGATCGGTTCTCTACTCTTGATAAGCTGTGTTCATATATTGGTCTGGTTCCTTCGACGAGATCCTCCGGAGAGAAGGAAAGATCAGGGGATATAACTCCCCGGGGACATGATACCCTGAGAACCACGCTCATCGAAAGCTCCTGGATCGCAATAAGAAACGATCCTTCATTAATGAGGAGTTACCTGACATATTCTAAAAGGATGGAATCAAATAAAGCTATAATCAGGATCGCCAAAAAGCTTTTGAGCCGAATACGTTTTGTACTGCTCAATAATGAACCATATAAATGTTCGATATCATGAAACTATATATCTATAAAAACCAGATAATCAGGTGAGACTGTTGTTATTGCCTTGCAGCAGGATAATACTGTCTGTTAGCAGTAGAGTGCAGCTCACTATCTATAAAAATTGAAATCAAGGCATTGCAGCCCAATATGGGTCTGTTTATAGAAGGATGTTTTTATAGAAATAGTTCTTTAATAATTTTATAAAAAATTTATCCTGAAATTTGTTTTTCAACATAGAAGGCA
>DCVC01000135.1 GCA_002328625.1 Bacteroidales bacterium UBA2198 | reverse complement strand
TGCCCGGAAACAGACTTCAAACGGTGTAACTTGTTTTTCTCCAGGTTCAACTTAAGGGTGGTATTCTCCTGTGTCATTACCGGGATTATGAACAGGGAAACAATAGCTGATAATAAAATCTTTTTCATCTGTCAGGTTTAATATATAATGCAAAGTTATGACAAACATATTTTTCCGATCATGTTTTTCGACGAATAATGGAATTTTACCGGTGAACTGTTTATTGTTCCATTATTAAGCTGACAACATTTCCTTTTTGGTTTCATATAGCGTGACCTGTTGGTATTTAATATTTGTCCTAAAAATTTATATTGCTTTAGATTGTCCCCGGAAATCAGCCGGAGACTTTCTTGTTAAAATAAATTTGACTCTGACTTTCTGATAGCGTAACTTTGATAATTAAACATCTAATTATTAATTAACCGCTAAAGCCTGTAAGTATGAAAAAAATTCTCTTCTTAGGTCTGATTATTTCGTTAATAATCGGAAGTTGTGTGCAACAGAAAGTTGAACCGGAGGTTAAAATAGAAAACACATTAAAAAGTGTCAGCTTCTGGAATGATTCAATTGGAATTGACCCGCACGAATTATTCTTATCATTTGAGCGTGTAAATAAAGTTATTGATTCAATTGGATACCCGGATGCAGGTTATAAATTATGGATTGTTCAAAGTGATTCTATAAAAAATTTCAGATTTTTGATTGAGGGATACTGGCCCAATCAAGCCCTTTATGATACGATTCACAATAGTGAATTATATAAAAATGCTATGACAGCAGAGGAAAACTTATTTAATGGATTAATGAATGTTTCTTACAACCGGTTTATACTTGTCCAGTAGAAAAAATATTCGACTTAAATAACTTCCACTACTTTGCTCTGGAACCTGCCCCCGGAAATCGGCTCCGGGGGCTTTTGGTTAAAATAAAATTGACTTTGGCTTTTATAATTTGTATATTTTATTGAAGTTATTTGTTCACAGTTAATTAGTCACTCTATCACTAAAATCTCTGAAGAAATGAAGAAAATTATTTTCGTTTTGTTCATATTTGCTATGGTATTTGTATCATGCAAGATAAAAACTAAAGTTGATGTCTTCTTTCAATCATATAACCTGTTATATAAGTCCCGGGTTATTCTTTCTTAAACAAATTTGATTGGATGGTTCCTGGGGATTCCTTGCCCATTCATTACCTGACTTGTGTTTAAGGAGAGTGTAACTTTATATAAAGTTGGTACGCGGTACGGGGTGCGGGGTACGAGGCGAAACAGGAAAAATTTGTCTGGTAACGGAGACCGCAAACCGGAGATCGGATAATCCGGTCACGCTTAGTACTTCTCAGTTTTTGCTCTTTTGTCCACTTTTAGTTAGTAAATAAATAGAATGAGCCGTCTAACCTTCCGGCTATAAGAACGGTACTCTTCACCAAACGTTTTGGAGAGATGGTTTTCTTCTATATAAATCACACGTAAGATCAATATGAGATATATTACAAACAGGGCAACTACGAAAAATGATTGTATCACAAGTGCAAGGCCCAATGTCACATATAACACACCGGCATTTAGTGGATTTCTTACCAAAGAGTAAATACCGGAGGTTATCAGGACTTCCTGGGTGCGTGGAGCAAAACCGCCAGGTTGAAAGGTTTTGCGCAAAGCAAGAAAACCAAATACGACCATTGCAGTACCGAGAATTATTAAAGCAATGCCAATAACCTCTAATCCAAAGATTAGCCAATGCTTGTCTATAGTCCAGTGAGTCAGATCTAAGGTCTGATACCAACCCATAATCAGGGAAACAGCAATCAAAGGGATAAACAAAATGAGTATAGCTGTATTGAAATAGTTTGTAGCCATGACTATTCCCTGTCCTTCGGGTTTAATCTGCAGAAATCTCTTGGTGCAGATCAGCATAAATCCACCCTGCAATGCCAATACTATTAATAAAATTATCCCAACTCCCTGCTCGCCAATAAGATGCATAAATATTCTCCTCGTAACCAAAAATGTAATCTGTTACCAATGTCGGCATTCTGCAAAAGTGTTAACTTTTATACAGAAAGCCAATTTTCTGGCCCCGGAACATTTTAATTCGGATTTCATACGTTGATAAATTCAACACGGAGAATGCAGCGAGTGCCAGCTGTAGTTATCAGCAGTCACCGGGGTTTATAATTAGAGTTCAATTTTTTTGATTAAAAATTCATATTTGTATTCCAACCTTTTAGCAGCTCATTACGTACTATACGTACTATATATATTGAATTATTTAATCCAACTTAGGAAGCACATTTTTAAGATATAAATTCAAAATATAACGAGATGAATTCAAGATTGGGATTTTTTCTGTTTTTGTCTTTGGTATTGTTAAGTATTCCATTTTGTGTAAAGGAAGATTTGCCTACTGCAACAGAATACGCCACTCAAAAAAAATTAGTTTTTGATACTGATAAAATTTATCAATTTAATCCGAATCTGACTTATGATTCTGTAAATGACATAGATGGAAATGTTTATAAGACAATCCAGATAGGTGAGCAGATGTGGATGGCTGAAAACCTGAAAACCACCAGTTACAATGATGGTACTCAGATACCCAATGTTATTGATAATTCAACCTGGATTACTTTGAAAACAGGAGCCTATCGCTGGTATAATAATGATAAATGGACCTATAAAAAACTATATGGTGCTCTTTATAATTGGTATACAGTGAAAACTGGTAAGTTATGTCCAACAGGCTGGCATGTGCCAAGTGATGATGATTGGAAACAGCTGGAAATGACATTGGAGATGACAAAAGAGGAAGCTGACAGCTGGGGTGAATTTCCTGGGATAGATAGCCGTGGTACAGATCAGGGAAATCAGATGAAATCCACAAATGGGTGGATTCCTTGGGAAGGGATGTTAGAAAAGGGAACAAATACAAGTGGTTTTTCAGCAATGCCTGCTGGCGAAAGTGATTGGAGTGGGTATAGTAACGGTGGACCGCTCGTGATTACAGATACAAAATTTAGAGGTGCTGGGATATGTACTACCTGGTGGGAATCAACATCAGAAGGCGGTGGTCGGGTTCTTGGCTCCGACGTGTCAGGTGTTATCCGCGGTGTCTATCCAGCAATTTGTGGATTAAGTGTTCGTTGTTTGAAAGATAATTAAATAAAAGAACCTCATTTTCAGCCCTCGGAAATCAGCCGGGGACTTTTTATTATAACTAATTCTTTTTGCTTGCTATAGTAACAAATTCAATATCTTCGTTTGCCGGAACAAAAAACAAGTGCTGACGATCCATTAATGAGGGCTTCCGAACGAGTCAACTAATTCAATTATGACTCTGATATACTATTTTGATTTTGTTGATCATTTGTAGTGACCGTTCCATTCCCATTCAATGCCCCGATTATTGAGGCAATTAATAATAGAATCTATCCACTGCACAAAGGAATCCACATCGAATCTGACGCTTCAGAGATTCATGTATTATGGTCTGATGATACGAACATTAACAACGTTTTTACCGGGCTAATTATCTTTTACGCATCTGACTGAAAAACCATACTCCTTTAGGTGACTGAATCCGATGATAGTACTATTATCATAAAACAAATATCGATTTATTGCATTAGTGGTTGAGTTTTCAGTTGAGGTCCACCAGTAGCCATAGTAACCAAGGTTGCAGTATGTTCCGTCAAAATTTCGATTGCCCCCCGGAAGAGCTGTAAAACCTTCTTCGTCAGTGGATTTACTGTTAGGATAAGACCAGTGGATTGTACCGGCTTCTTTCAACTTACCGCCTGCAATGTTTGCTCCTCCAAGATAATCGGATAAAACTGTCCATTCTGCATCAGTGGGCACATGCCACCCTTGCGGGCACAGTTTACTAGTTCTAACTGCATACCAGTTATATAAAGCACCATATATTTTATTGGTTACCGAATCGTTTTCATACCAACAGTAACCCGGTGTTTTAAGTTTACTCCATTCCTTAGTGCCGGTTACAAGTGATATAAATGTGCCATTATTATACTTCGAGGTTTTCAGGTTTTCAGCCATCCACCATTGATTTCCCATTTTTATAATCTTGTACTTCTGTCCGTCTGGAAAATATACTATTGAATCTGTCAATTGAGCGAATAAGTTCAAGATATGGACAAATAGAATACAAACCAAGACTGCTCGTTTCATAATATGAAGAATTAGAAAAATTAAAATTATCAGAGATTTAAGCTTTTCAGCTGGTTCTTAATTAAAAATTTCACAACATATACTTCTGTACTTTAAATCAATTACTTCTTAGGAATGATCGCATTTGTAATGGCTTGATTATCTGTCATTATTTAATTGTTTTCTGAGAAAATAAAACGTAATCCATCATAGGTGCTTTTCAGGGGTGCTATTTCATGCCTTTCTGTTGGATCCTGCCTGAACTTCCATTTTAATGTAACCGGGGCCACTTTCCTTATAATTGCGATGGTCTCTTTAACAAGCATGAATTCAGGTTCATTGGATAGAGTAACATAAAGTTGTTTTCTTAAATCCGGATTTGTTTTAAGGAAATCATCAATTTTTGAAAGCATAATTTGTTCATCCCAGTACATACTTGGGCTAACGGCAATATAGGCCGCGAAAAGTGTTGTATCGGCAGTGAATGCGTACATAGTAAACATCCCGCTTATTGAGTGGCCCTCCAATATTCTGAAAGATTGGGTATTATAATTATTATCGATATGAGGGATTAATTCTTCCTTAAGAAATCTCAGAAAATTATCCCCACCCCCTCCAATATTAAACTTTCGGTCACGCGTTGGTGTTAAATCTCTCATTCTGTCTGTATTCGGTAGTCCGATAACTATCAATCCGGGGATTATTTTCCACCTGGAAAGTATATCAACCACACCACAAACCGGTTTAAAGTTTATCTCGGCATCAAACAAGTAGAGGACAGGATATGACTTCTGCTCTTTCGTATAACTATCAGGCAGGTGAACATATATTGTTCTTTTCTCATTCAGGATAACTGAGTTGAATTGAAATGCATGACCGATATTGACTGGAGCAATGCTATCCCTGATAATAGCTTCATCCTGGGAAGATCCGGGAAATGCATTAAACAGAAACAATAACAATAGCACCATCCGCCTGACTGATAATAAGTTCATGATTTATTAAGTTTTTGTCTGGCTTGAGTATCACATCAATGACCTCCAGAACATCTTTTTAAAAGCAAGACGTTTGAAATCATGATTTATTACAGATTAACCTGAACCTATTGATAAAGTTGCACAAGGTTTGGTACAAATAGGGTGGAATTTGTTCCGCTGGCAGCCGAACTTTGAGATATAATTTATTTGAAAATGGCCTTCAAACCATTTATGCGAATGATAGGGATTGCCCTATTTCATTGGACCTGGCCCATATAAATAAGGCGAGAAGGCAAATAGGGAGCTGTTGCACATATCTCTTGTAAAGTTGTAGTCACTGGGAAAGATGAAATTATCCTTTATCGTGATTGGGTTGAGAAAGTTCAATATAAGTAAAGGGAAAAACTGATTGACGAATTCTTTTTAGCCCCCGGAAGTCAATCCGGGGGCTTTCTGTTTAAAATAAATTTGACTTTGGCTTTTTGATGGTGTAACTTTGATTAATCGCTTAATTAAAACTTTAAAACTGTGTTCCCATATCTATGAGAAGTAATGTTTTGATCTCTATGTTGTTGCTTTTTGTGATTGAGGTGTTCACGGTTAAAGCACAAAACAATAGTTATTTTAGGGGTAAATGGAATTGGGAAGGTTCCAAAATTCAACCTGGGTTTAATTCAGGAACTTCTGAGATTTATAAAGATTCCTTATACATTTATTATGATGGGAATCCTGCAAAGTACTTGTCTACCCTGATGAAGATTGAGGACGACACTTTGATTTATCAGTTTTATAATGGGATTTATGACATTGATGGTAAACTCTGGGTTGAGAATAATGATGAATTAGCAGGTATTGTGACCTGGCCTGGAGGTGAATCTCCAGTCACTTTCATCAGGATAAAAAACCATAATTAGTTATGCAGGAATATTGTTTGAACGTATCTGCCTTACCTGGTCTTAAATCTGACCCTCGCTTGACTTGGGCATCAGAATAGCATAACTTTACTTAGATATTCCCTAATGGTTAACTCATGGCTCTGAAATCCAACAGCTTTGAAAGGGTTTGGAAAGAATTGAAGCGGCGTAAAGTCATTCATTTAATTACCGTATATGCTGCGGTAGCTTTTGTCATTCTCCAGCTTGTAGACATGGTATCACAGCCCCTCCATTTTCCAGAATGGACTCAGGGTATTATTATAGTTCTGCTTTGCATAGGATTTATTATTTCAGTTCTTGTTTCCTGGGTGTATGATATTACACCGGCGGGTGTTAGAAAAACAAAACCAATCAGTGCTGTCAAGCATACTGATATGGTGGCTCATGCGGTTTCAAGCAAATGAAAGATTGCTACATACGTTAGTTGTGCAATAATTATTGGATTGATAGCATTCAACCTTATCAGTAGAAGAAACGTTAATGCGGATATTGCGAAACTTGAAAAATCTATAGCTGTATTACCTTTAATAAATGATAGTCCTGATGAAAGCAATGCCTATTTTATCAATGGAATTATGGAAAACATACTGGATAATCTGTGCAAAATACAGAACCTTACAGTCATTGCACGTACATCAGTAGAGCAGTACAGAAATGCTCCAAAGAATGTAACAGAAATAGCAAAAGAGCTGAAAGTAAGTTTTATCCTGGAAGGCAGCGGACAAAAGTACGAGGATAGAATACGATTAATAGTTCAATTGATAAACGGGGAAAATGGTAAACATATATGGTCTAACCAGTATAACCGGGAACTGAAGGATATATTTTCCATCCAAAGCGAAGTTTCTCAAGTAATAGCAAGTGAATTAAAAGCAATTATAACTCTGTATTGGGCAATCATAAAGAGGCATATAAATATTGGTCAGAATATGCTAAAAGAACCAAGGGAATGGGTTTGCAATTGATTTCTGTTTCACATAGAGTCGGATATGCATACTGGCAGGCCGGATATAAAGAAGAAGCAAGAAGATATTCAAACAAGAACACCTATAATAGGTCACTTTTAAGTAATAAGGGCTGACTTTCAAATAGGAATGTCATTTTATCGTTACCGCCCGCCTCAAATAAGCATTCTTTTTTTCTGCTTTAAATAAAAATAATGTTGACATTGCCGGCAGTCTGAACAAAAAGCAATTCTATTTGAATGGCCTTGGAAGGCTTTCTAATCGAGTCATAGCATTGTGCTACCTATGCATTTTTAATGAACAAACAGGAAGATGCGGGTTCAATGACAATATTCAAAAACATAAACAAAACCGATATTATTCTGCTTTTCCTGCGCAATCGCTCATTCAAGGAAATAGGCTTTACCTATAAGCTCAATTATCACATAATGATCGTTCTGATTGGTTTGTATCTTCATACAATGATCAGTAGAAATTCCGGCATTCGCATTACAAACCTGGTTAAGTTTCTTGGCTATTATGATTCAACCCATTTACGTCGATACCTGGACAAACTGATTGAATGCAAAATGGTAAGACTTTATAAAAGACTTTATTATCTGACAGAATTTGGTCTTTCAGCAGTAAAAAGTATATCTGATAGATAAGAACAATTGATCTATGATTTCAGTAATACGTATGGAATAGAATTATAACTCAAGTGGGATTTTAAGAAGTTATTTGAAGCTCTTAAAATATTACTTTTTCTGAATCAAAAATGAGAGGTTTATAAATGTAAAAAAATGTAAAAATGTATGTAAAAACAAACAACCTTTTATAATAAGTTGATAAACAAGTGGCTATTTTAAATATCTGTGGAGATAAGGGGAATCGAACC
>DCVC01000086.1 GCA_002328625.1 Bacteroidales bacterium UBA2198 | reverse complement strand
AGTCCGTTGCTCTACCTACTGAGCTATGGCACCTCCTTTTCGGTCTGCAAATATATATCTCAAATCGGTGAAAGCAAAACTTTAACAAAAAAAAATCAATTTGGAATCATATGACCTAAGTGGTACATTTGCATCCGGATAAACTGACAATAATGGAACTCCTCCTGCACACCCTCAAAAATGGTATCAGACTTGTACATAACAGAATACCAGGAATGGTTGCCTATTGCGGACTTTTAATAAATACAGGATCACGTGATGAATCTGATCAGGAACATGGCATGGTCCATTTCATCGAACATATGTTGTTCAAGGGAACAAAAAAAAGAAAAGCATATCACATACTGAGCCGGCTCGAAGATGTAGGAGGAGAACTTAATGCCTATACCACCAAAGAGGAGACAGCTGTTTATGCTTCATTTATGAAAGAAGATTACGAAAGAGCTGTCGAAATAATAAGTGACATTACTTTTAACTCTACATTCCCTGAAAAAGAGGTGGAAAGGGAAAAAGATGTTATTATAGAAGAGATCAATTCTTATCTCGATAATCCGGCTGAGCTCATTTTTGATGATTTCGAAGAACTTATTTTCGCAGACCAGCCAATAGGCCGTAATATTCTCGGCACACCCGAATCAGTTAAATCCTTTTCGAAGCAAAGTCTCTCTAACTTTATTTCGAGAAACTATAATACCAATCAGATGGTCTTCTGCTCAGTTGGCAACATCCCTGATAATAAGATCCTGAGACTCTTTATAAAATATTTTGACAACATTAAGGTAAAAAGAAGAGAAACAAGAACTAAGGCGGAATGGATCTATAAGCCAGCCTGCGTGACAAAAAAAATGAATACTTTCCAGAATCATTGTATAATGGGAAACGTCGCTTATGATCTTAAAGACAAGAGAAGAATGGGTATGTTCCTGCTTAACAATATCCTTGGAGGCCAGGGGCTTAATTCAAGACTTAACCTTTCACTTCGTGAGAAAAAGGGACTTGCTTATAATGTTGAATCTGTCTACAATCCTTATTGCGATACAGGAGTTTTTTCAATTTATTTTGGCACAGATGCTCACAACCTTGAGAAAAGTATTTCCGTTGCCATGCAGGAACTGAAAAAGCTTCGCACCGCAAAACTGGGAAGCATACAGCTGAATAAAGCAAAGAATCAGATCAAAGGATACCTTGCAAGAGGTTATGAAAACCACGAAAGCCTGATGCTAAGCCTGGGAAAGAGTCTTCTGGTTTTTAATATGATTGACACCATCGAAGAAATCTGCAGAAAAATAGATAATGTCACAACAACTGAACTCCTTGATGCTGCCAACGATATTTTTGAAACCTCCCGAATGTCAACTCTGATATATAAGTAATTATGGACAGGCAACTTGAGAAATTCCTTCAGGATCATTCGTCCCCTGAAGATCCTGTTCTTGAAGACCTTTACCGGCAGACTCATATCATGTTTGTAAATCCGAACATGTCGTGTGGTCATCTTCAGGGCAGACTCCTGGAAATGATTTCGAAAATGATCCAGCCGGAGAATATTCTCGAGATAGGTACATTTACCGGATATTCATCTATCTGTCTTGCCAGAGGATTAAAACCCGGAGGTAAGCTTACAACCATTGAACTGAATGACGAATTGAGAGATTTTGCCCGATCATATTTTATCAGGGCAAACATTGATTCAAAAATAAACCAGCTCACCGGAAGAGCCCAGGATATTGTTCCGGGTCTTGATCTGAAATTTGATCTTGTCTATATTGATGGAGAGAAGCGTGAATATACGGAATACTATAATATTATTATACGTAAAGTAAGGCCTGAAGGTTTCATTATTGCCGATAATGTGCTCTGGGACGGCAAGGTCCTGGAGAAAGAGTTAAAAGACCCGCGTAGCAAAGGAATTTTGGAATTCAACGAAATGATAAGTCGCCAAACTAATATTGAAAATGTGATCCTTCCAATCAGGGATGGATTAATGCTGATAAGAAAAGTTTACTGAACAAAAATACAATGGTACAATTTTTGCGAATTCCAGGAAAAATACGCACATGAAAAAGCTTTTAATATTTCCCGTTTTTATCATTTCATTTTGTGTTCTTGAAGCACAGGCAAGCAGGACTGAGGTTCTACAGGGTCTCGAACAAAACCAGGCCGCTTATCAGCAAAGTTCAGCAACGGCCACTTTAAAAGCAGCAAGCCGGCTTTTCGGCGATAAAAATGATCTTACATCAGTGATATTAATAATTCCATCTGGTTCAACAGTAAATGTTCTGGGGTCGGATGACACATTCCTTCACGTGGTATTTGAAGAGAATGAAGGATTTATTTTAGCCCGTCATGCAGTAATAGATAAAGTACCAGCAGTAACAAGGCCAACTGTCCAGCAATCACAACCCGTTCAGCAACAGCAAATGCAACGGCAGGATAACAGGTTCTCATATCTCGAGAATAAATACGGGACCGGTGTGGCTGCAAGATTATACCAGGGGAAAATATGGAAGGGTATGAGTGCCGAGATGGTCAGGGACAGCTGGGGGAATCCAAAGAAGATCAACCG
>DCVC01000061.1:2144-12674 GCA_002328625.1 Bacteroidales bacterium UBA2198 | reverse complement strand
TATGGTAATCTGTACGAAACTGCTTCACCCGATATATTTGAAGCTGATCATCTTACTTCACAACCTGTTAATCTAAACTATTCCGCATCGGAGAACATCTGGCTGAGTTTCCTCTTTCAGGCCGGAGGACTTGGCGATCTGCCGGAGAAAAATGATACTCTCACTCTGCAGTTCTATGCCCCTGAAGAATCAAAATGGTACTCTGTGTGGAGAGCGGAAGGGACAACGACACTAAAACGATTTGTTCCTGCAATTATTAGGATAAACCAACCGCGTTTTCTGAAAAGAGGTTTCAGATTCCGGTTTGTCAATCATGCCAGCCTGAGTTCTAACCTTAATGACCCTTCTATGATAGGGAACTGCGACCACTGGAATTTAGATTATGTCCTGCTCGACAGAAACAGGAACGAAGCTGATACAATATTCAGGGATGTGGCTTTCCGCCTTCCTTTAAGATCTGCACTTAAAACACATGAAGCCATACCCTGGAGGCAATTCAGACAGGTTTATCTCCAGGAAATGGGTTCTGCAATCAATATTAATTACAGGAACAATGACATTATAGTCAGAAATGTTACACGCAATTTTGAAATCAAGGATGTTTATAAAAATACCCTGGTTCATTCTTTTTCAGCCGGGGCAACCAACTTAGATCCCCGGACTGATATAAATTACAACGCCAACCTTATTTATACCTTTAACTCCGACAACGCCGATTCTGCTTTGTTCCTGATTACCAGCTACCTGATAACAGATGATTTTGATCCGAAGGAAAATGATACACTAAAGTATTTTCAATTCTTCAGCAATTATTTTGCTTTTGACGATGGATCGGCCGAAGGGGGATATGGGATAAACGGACTTGGATCGAGAAATGCCATGGTAGCTTACAGGTTCAGATCATTTACGGAAGACACATTGCGTGCATTAAGTATCTGTTTCAATGATAGTTATCTTAACAGCAACAGAAGAGCTTTTAATCTTATGGTGTGGAACGATAATAACGGCACACCCGGAGATGTTTTATACTCCCTGGAAGATTTGATGGTTGAGAAGGGTGACAGAATGAACGGGTTTCATACATATATACTCCCTGATGGTGTGATGATAAGCGGAGATTTCTATGTTGGCTGGAAACAACGCTCCGAAACCTTCCTGAATGCAGGATTTGATGTAAATACGCCTCACAGAGGCAGGCAACTCTACTGGCTTAATGGTGTATGGAACCAGTCGCAGGTTCAGGGCAGTGTTATGATAAGACCCGTTACAGGAGATCCGCTTAAAACTACCTCTATTGATGATATCGTTCAAAAAGAAAAAATGACATTCCGATTATGGCCAAATCCGGCATCGGATTATATATCTGTTGATTGTGATGAACCGGCTCTGTCTGGAAAGATTTATATTGCAATTTTCGACCTCAATGGGCGTGAAATAATGAAAGTGCCTTATAGTGAACGAATCGACATAACCTCCCTTGGCAAAGGCATTTACATAGTCGTCACTACTGTAAATGGCAAACCGTCAGGATTTAACAGGCTCGTTAAAACCAGGTAAGACCCATAATGGAAGAAGAAGTAATTGTTGATCAGCAGGAGCTTTTTGAGCATTACAGGTTTAAGGTTGATCCGGGACAATCCTTTCTCAGGATAGATAAATACCTTTCTCCGAGGCTTGAAAATATATCGCGGACTCGTATCCAGAATGCTGCCAATGCAGGTAATATTATTGTAAATAACAAACCGGTTAAACCAAATTATAAAGTAAAACCTGGTGATACAGTCCAGATCGTCCTGCCTTCACCTCCGAGGGAAATAGATCTTATCCCTGAGAATATCCCAATTAATATTGTTTATGAGGACAGTGACGTTGTTGTGGTGAATAAACCACCGGGAATGGTTGTTCATCCTGCTTATGGCAATTACAGGGGAACACTCGTAAATGCCCTTATGTGGCACTTCAGGGATCTGCCCTTATTCAGTACAGGAGAGTTAAGACCGGGGCTCGTTCACAGGATTGATAAGAACACTTCAGGAATTCTGGTGGTGGCCAAGAATGAGCTATCTCTTAACCGTCTTTCACGGCAGTTGTATGAAAGGACCATTGATCGTAAGTATATTGCACTGATCTGGGGAACTCCTGATCCCCCTGAAGGTACAATCAAAGGGCATGTTGGAAGGAACTTACGCGACAGAAAGATCATGCAGGTATTCCCTGACGCAAGTCAGGGTAAACCGGCAACAACTCATTACAGGATCATTGAGGATCTTGGATATATGTCAGTCGTTGAATGTAAGCTGGATACCGGAAGGACACATCAGATAAGGGTGCACTTCAGTCATATAAAGCATCCTCTGTTTAATGATGATGAATACGGAGGCAATCAGATTCTTAAAGGGACAACGTTTGCAAAATACCAGCAGTTCGTTAAAAACTGCTTTAAAATTCTTCCCCGTCAGGCATTACACGCCAAATCGCTGGCTTTCGATCACCCTGTCTCAGGCAGAAGATTATCGTTTGACTCGGAGCTTCCGAAAGATATGCAGCAAGTCATTGAAAAATGGAGAGGCTATATTTCCGGAAGAGATCTGTAACATTCAATGTCCTGCGTTCTGCATCCTGCGCCCTGTGCTCTGAGCCATTCTTTACCAGCTGCCGCCTGCTCCACCACCGCCGGATCTGCCACCACCGAAACCGCCAAAACTTCCTCCTCCGCTTCTGCTTCCTCCTGAAAAACCACCCCAGCTGCCGCTATGACGGTTGCTGCCTGAATTCATCATTGCCAGGAACATCCACAATGGCAATCCTTTACGACTTATGTGACGCTGATTGGAACCTCCCTTGCTGCGTATAAACAATATTAGAAGAATTAAAAGAAAAATGAAAAAAGGGCCTATTCCTCTATATTCATTTTGTTCCGGTCCTTTGTACTGATCAGCAGGAAATTCTCCGGTTGCCAGTGACATCAGGATAGCAGTGGCTTTATCAAGACCGGTATAATAATCACCCTTTCTGAAAGCCGGAAGAATTTCATAATCAACAATTTCTGCACATGTAATATCAGGAATAACCCCTTCCAGTCCATATCCTGTTGCAATAAAGACTTCTCCCCTGGATGTTTCTGAGGTTTTGGTCTTAACCAATATCAGAATACCATTATCATCACCTTTCTGTCCAATACCCCATTTTTCATAAAGACGGTGTGCATAGTCCGCCCTGTCGTATCCCCTGAGATCGTTGACTATAACAATGGCTATCTGTGTTGATGTTGAATCATTGAAGGCGACAAGCTTCTCTTCAAGTGCAATAACTTCATTGTCGCTGAGCAATCCTGCAAGATCGTTTACAAGCCTTGGTGGAAAAGGTTTTTCCGGAAGATCCTGTACTGCAGCATTGACTGACCAGAAACGAAACAGCAGCAGTGTTATTAATAGTATATGTTTTCTGAAGCTTTTCATCCGGTCACGTTTTTTCAGGGTCATCAAATGATATTTCATCAGGCAATTCGTTGATATCATCTTTCAGGCGGGGAAAATGATCTCTGAGCTGTTGCCCTGCAAGAAGTATACCTTCGACAAGTCCTTCCGTGAATTTATCAGAACTGAAATGTTCCTGAAGAAGGTTTTTAATGTTATCCCAGAAATCTTCCGGCACAACTGCATTGATACCTTTGTCGCCGATAACAGCAAACTGTTTATTCCTGACAGCAAGGTAAAAAAGAACCCCGTTTCGGTTTTCTGTTTCATGCATCCCGATTCTTTTAAAGATCCATGCTGCCCTGTCGAGAGTATTTCCGGTGAGGCTGGTCTCAATATGAACACGTATCTCTCCGGAAGTGGCTTCTTCAGCCTCTTTTATGGCAGATCTGATTTGCGCCTGTTGCTCTTTCAAAAAAAACGTTGAGGCTTTAACATTCATGATTTTAATTGATTAAAACCTGACCTCAGGAGCTTTCTCAGCTCCTTCCATCGATTCAAAATAAGGTCTGGCCGTGAACCCGAACATTCCTGCAATGAAATTCTGAGGAAATCTTTTTATATAAGTATTAAATGTTTGGGCTGTTTCATTGAATTTTCTCCTTTCCACAGAGATCCTGTTCTCTGTACCCTCAAGTTCAACCTGAAGATCCCTGAAATTCTGTGTTGCCTTAAGTTCGGGGTATTTCTCAATAACAACCAGCAATCTTGATAAGGCTGAACTTATCTCACCCTGTGCTGCCTGAAACTGCTGCATGTTCTCAGCTGTCATATTGGAAGGATCAAGAGTTATCTGTGTAGCTTTCGCTCTGGCCTCAATAACCCTTGTCAGAGTCTCCTGCTCAAAATCTGCCGCACCTTTAACAGTGTTTACAAAGTTGGGTATAAGGTCAGCCCTGCGCTGATATTGTGTCTCAACATTGCCCCACTGGCTTGTAACAGCCTCCTGGTTCGTTATCATTGTATTATATACATTTGTACCCCAGAGAACTATGCCAAGAACTATCAGTAAAACAAAGCCCCCTATCAGACTTCCGATTAAACAACCTCTTTTCATTTTTGTGATTTTTAAAAATTTGATCAAAGTTAGTATATCATAACTAACTACATATAACTTTTAATCAAATTTTAACCAGAGAGCATATTGAGTTTATGCAAAGAACACCAGTAAGCACTTCATCAGATTTAATCTTTACCTTCATAAAGCTTTCTTTGCGAGCAGATGGTTATAGGTATCTGCGGTTAATGGATATATTTGATTTAATTTAACATTATTTTAATTTTGAATATTAATCCGATCAATAAATGAAGACTATTGCAATTGTGGCCGGTGGTGACTCATCTGAATATGAAATATCTGTTAAGAGCGCCAATGAAGTAAGTAAAATTCTGTCCTCCAGATATATTGTTTATATTATAATGATCCATGGGATAAGCTGGTACTGGGAAGATAAGAAAGGCCGTTACCATAAAGTTGACAAAAACGATTTTTCTCTTGTTATTGATGATTCACGGATCAGATTTGATGCAGTTTTTATTGCCATTCACGGCACGCCTGGTGAAAACGGCCTCTTACAGGGATACTTTGATATGATGAAGTTACCTTATACCAGTTGCGGAGCTTTCTGTTCTGCAATGACTTTCAACAAGCAAGCCTGCAAATTATATCTGAAAGATTATGGCATTCATATGGCCAGTGCCATCCTTCTCAGGAATAAAGAGAAGCCCGATCCGGAAAGTATAATAAAGCATTCAGGTCTTCCCTGTTTTGTGAAGCCTAACAACAGCGGATCGAGTTTCGGTGTTACCAAGGTTAAGAAAAAAGAAGATTTGCAGAGCGCTATAGAAAAAGCATTTCAGGAAAGTGAAGAAATTCTGATTGAAGCATTTATGGATGGCAGGGAGGTGGCCTGCGGGGTTGTTAAAACATTGAATAAAGCTATCATACTGCCTGTTACTGAAATAATAAGCAAAAATGAATTTTTCGACTACGAAGCAAAATACACTCAGGGGAAATCTGAGGAGATAACTCCTGCCGAATTACCCTCAGAGATAACAGATAAGATTCAGGAGCTGAGTTCAAGGATTTATGACCTTCTTGGATGCAAAGGTATTGTGAGAGTTGATTTCATCATAGTCGGGGAAAAACCATTTTTCCTTGAGATTAACACCGTACCAGGCATGACATCTGAAAGTCTTATACCCAAACAGGCTGAAGCAGCTGGAATCTCGCTCGAGGAACTTTATTCAATGGTTATCGAGGATCTGTTCATTTACCCATTGCTTTAGCCAGGGCACTGGTCGTAATGTAGTATTTTGTTATCATCCCGGGCACCTCCCAATCGGGCAATCTGCCTTCCTTCATATACTCAAGGAATTTCGCAGTTACCTGTCCGAAATGCTCTTCGTGACCAATCCTGAATTTCTGAGGGATAGTGATTTTGAGAGAATTATTACCGGCAGCTTCAACTTCAAGTCCATCATATGGCAATATGCTGATCGCAGCCCTGAGTTTTGCCGTGAAATCATTAAATGAAAATCCTTTCACATTTTCCACATAAAGTGTTGAAACAAATTTCTCTTCCGGCCCCTGCTTTATAACAAGATCGCACTGAGTTCCACGCATCACTGAGTAATGTGTGTCACCTCCACCTGGCGGAGCCTTATAGTTCCATTCAACAGATACTTTTGCCCATATGCCTTTTATCTGGTAAATTATTTCACCGTTGGCAAAAACATTCAGTTTGCCCTCTTTTAAATCTTTCTTAAGATATTCCGGAAAATCATCAAGTCCTGTAACTCCCTTAAATTCCTCTTTTGAAATGATGGTTGGCCATCTTCTTGCTGCAGACAGTGAAACATCAATGGGATTAATAATCTGTTCCGGGAAACACTCCCATTGAATAAGGTCGACGAGATGTGTAGTTACATCAACAATTCCCTCTCCCTGCTGTTCAACATCAAAAAACCATGCTGGTCTTATTAATGGACTTCCGGAAACAATCTTTGAAAAATGGTGCACGCTCACTTTAGTCACAGCCGGCTCTTCCCTGCTTCCTGATACAAGTTTCCCAAAAACCTCTTCGTTCTGTGAGAGCATTTTCTGAAGTATAGTTGTTACTTCATAACGCTCTGTCATAATATCGTAAAGCAGTATTTGCTTTTCATGAGCTACTCTGAAAGCTTCCTCAAGTTTTGGAAAGTCCTCCGCGTAAATTATCATCGGTTTATCCGCCAGAACATTCAATCCTGCAGCTATCGAATTTGCTATATATTCGGCCTTTTTCATATTGTTCCCCGATAATACAACAACATTCCCCGCTTCCTCTGCAATCATCTTATCGAAGAAATCTGATCCCCTGTAAACAATTTCATTCCATGCTGTCGGATTTTCAACCCTGGAATTGTATGATGCTATTCTGTCCAGATGCTGTTCAACATCTGGCCCTTCGGGAGCATAGACATGAACATCCCGTGACACCTGATCGTACATGATTTTCTGAACCAGCGCAGCGTGAAAATGGCCCGGATCAACTGTTATCAATTTTATCTGTTGTGTGTTTTCCATTGAAGTATCGGATTTAGCTTGACGCTTCTTTGAACTTCCTGATCCACATGAACTTATCAATAATGCAACAAGAACGATTAAAGCAAAAGACTTTTTCATTATTTTCTTTTTAATGTATTTTGACAGCTTTAATGAATGCTTTAATATTTTCATTTGTCACCTCAGGAGGCATACCTCCACCTGTTGACCATATGATCCGCTTATAATCTCTGACCTCTCCAAAAGTTTTGGAAACTGCTTCATCAACCATGCCGGGGGTGCCGGCCGCAAGCACATCTCTTGGTGGTATATTTCCAACAAGAACAATCTCCGGACCTGCCAGTTCACGAATCTCTCCAAGTGAATGATGAAATGAAAAATTGAACATATTAACCCCCATTTCCTTCAGGTGCTTTGCAGTGATCAATCCATCGGCATCGTTATGCAGGAATCTTACTTTAGGATCTGTGCAAGAGAAAATCCTTTCAAAATATGGAAGAACAAACTCTTTAAATTCTGCCTCCCCAATAAAACCTATAATATCATCCAGAATAAGGACTCCATCAATAGATGGGAAACACTCTTTCTGCCATGCAAGCCAGTCGCATAAGAAATCCGTGATCTTTCTAATTAGGCGGTGCGAGGCATCTGGCTCAAGAGCAAGAGCCATCATGAATTCCGTGGTTCCCATAAGAAAACTGGCTATATTTAGTGGCCCCCTGGCTACTGCAAACCTTATCTGATGATCATTTCTTCTTATTGAATCCTCATTATTCCTGAGCCTGCTGATCACAAAAGGGAGTAAACCATCAGTTTTTACATTTGGTACGGGCAGGGAATCGGCCTGTTCTATACCGGTTATTACCCTTTCAGCATGAGGCAGACTTTTCTCAAGGAATATCATCCTTGACCCAAAAGCAGAAGGTTCGGTACACATTCCATATTCTGACCAGAATCCTGGCATGAACCATACCTCCGGATACAATTCGGCAACTTTAACGTTCGATTTTAACCAGAGTTCATCTGACGAATAATAGTCAACATTTGATATTCCATACCAGCCGGGGATCCATGGGCTGTCGATGATGAATCCGACCGGCAAATAATTCAGATCCTTGCCATCTATCATCTTAACCAGGTCATCCCATGATGAGTTTCGCATATTTATCCTGATGAAATTTTATTAATCCTGCCTGACAATAAAATTAAGAATTTTCCCACATATCCATCCTGTACTCATCAATCGGATCACAGGTACAAACAAGGTTCCTGTCGCCGTACCCGTCATCAACCCTTCCGACCGAAGGCCAGAACTTATTCTCAATAACCCATTTAAGAGGGAATGCAGCCTTCTGCCTGTCATAACCATGCTTCCATTCGTTTGATGTTACTTCTTTAACAGTATGAGGAGCGTTGTGGAGTACATTATCTTCCTTATCAGATTTGCCCTCTATTATTTCCTGTATCTCCTTCCAGATAGATTTTAAGGCGTCTATAAACCGGTTAAGTTCCTGCAGTGATTCCGACTCAGTTGGCTCCACCATTAAGGTTCCGTGTACGGGGAAAGAGAGTGTTGGTGCATGAAACCCATAATCCATAAGCCTTTTAGCTATATCTGATTCCGTAATGCCTGCCTCTGTTTTAAAGTTCCTGCAGTCAAGTATCATCTCGTGAGCCACAAAACCAGTGTCTCCGGTATAAAGAGTATTATACCATCCTTTAAGGGAAGCTGCAATATAATTTGCGTTCAAAATTGCATATTCAGTTGCCTGAGTCAGTCCGTCAGGACCCATCATCATAACATAAGCATGAGATATGGTAAGCACATGGCCGCTGCCAAAAGGAGCGCCCGCAACTGCAGTTATTCCATGACTGCCTCCCGTTGTTATTACCGGATGGGAAGGCATGAATTCAGCCAGTCTGTCGTTGGCAAGTATAGGTCCCATACCCGGGCCGCCTCCGCCATGAGGTATCGCAAAAGTCTTGTGCAGGTTGAGGTGACAAACATCGGCTCCAATATACCCGGGTTTGGTCAGGCCAACCTGGGCATTCATATTTGCCCCGTCCATATAGACAAGTCCTCCATTCTCATGAATTATCTCCGACATTTGAGTTACTGAAGCTTCAAACACACCATGCGTCGAGGGATATGTGATCATAAACCCTGCCAGGCTGCTTCGGTGCTGTTCAGCTTTGGTCTTTAAATCTTCCACATTAATGTTTCCCCTGTCATCGCATTCCACAACCACCACCTGCATTCCTGCCATTACTGCACTTGCAGGGTTTGTGCCGTGGGCCGACGATGGGATGAGAACAACATTCCGGTGACCCTCTCCCCTGCTGATATGATATTCACGAATAACCAGCAGTCCTGTATATTCTCCTGCAGCCCCTGAGTTGGGCTGGAAAGAGACAGAAGAGTATCCTGTTATCTCCTTAAGGGCTTCGCCCAGTTCATCAATCAGCTGATAATATCCCGCTGCCTGATCTTTTGGAACAAATGGATGTATATTAGCGAATTCCGGCCAGCTCATTGCAAACATGGAGCTGGCAGGGTTGAGTTTCATTGTACATGAGCCCAGAGAAATCATGCTGTGTGTAAGAGAGAAATCCTTCCTCTCAAGAAGCTTAATATATCTCATCATCTCTGTTTCACTATGGTACCTGTTGAAAACCCCGGCTCTCAGGAAATCCGATTTCCTGATGAATCTGTCCCCAAGAAAATCACAATCACAAAATGATTCAATTACTCTGGCACTCTGCCCGGTTGCTTTTGCAAATATTCCGACAATGGTATTTATCTCCTGCAAAGTAGTTACTTCATCAATACTCATCCTGACAGAGGATTCATCAGGATAAAAGAAATTCATTTCCGCTTCATGCGATAATATCCTGATATCATCAGTTGAAACATTCGCGGGAAGCTCAACTTGCAAAGTATCAAAGAACTGATCGTTAACCTGATTAAATCCCAATTCCTTCAGGGCACAACTTATTGTACATGCAGATCTCTGAATGTGCATGGCTATGTTTCTAATTCCTTCAGGACCATGGTATTGTGCGTACATGCCCGACATGGTTGCCAGAAGTGCCTGAGCAGTGCAAATATTGGATGTGGCTCTCTCTCTCTTGATATGCTGCTCTCTTGTCTGGAGTGCCATCCTGAGAGCATGGTCTCCCCTTTTGTCAACCGATATACCAATGATTCTTCCCGGCATGTTTCTTTTCAGCTCATCTTTTGCGGCAAAATAACCTGCATGTGGGCCTCCGAAACTCATCGGCAAGCCAAACCGTTGATTTGAACCCACAACAATGTCCGCTCCCCATTCACCGGGAGGTGTAAGAATGGCAAGACTCATCAGGTCGGCTGCAACACCAACAAGCATGCCTGCTGAATGTGCTTTTTCAGTGAATCCCCTGTAATCCCTGATCTGCCCCGATGCTGAAGGGTATTGAATTATAGCTCCAAAAAAATTCTCATTGAATTCAATTTCATCATACCTGCCA
>DCVC01000061.1:0-2084 GCA_002328625.1 Bacteroidales bacterium UBA2198 | reverse complement strand
GCAGCGGTTGACTCATCAAGAAGTGAAGCATTTGCTATCTGCATGGCTGTAAGGTCAATCACCATTGTCTGGAAATTAAGCAAAGCTTCCAGTCTGCCCTGTGATATCTCAGCCTGATATGGAGTATATGATGTATACCATGAAGGATTTTCAAGTACGTTGCGGATCACAACGGAGAGTGGTGCAATACCATAATATCCCTGACCGATAAACGACCGGTACATTCTGTTTTTTGATCCTAGTTTTCTGATATGATTCAGATATTCAGACTCACTCAAAGCCGCAGGAAGCCTGAGTGGTTTATCAAGCCTGATGGATGAAGGAACTGATTTTTCAATAAGTTCATCGAGCGAATCAACACCAATGGTCTTAAGCATCCGGGGCAATTCCTGTGTGCGGGGTCCGACATGACGGTTAACAAATTTATCTGATGACATATATTGGTTTTTTAGAGAGACCGAATGAAAATCAATTGCGCTTAAAGGGGGTAAAAATAGATATAAGAAATTTCATATTAAAACATCTTACTTCTAATTCTGAAAATATGGATTGTATCTGATCTCAGTGTCTATTGTTGTTGATTCTCCATGCCCTGGATACACTATAGTATTTGGATGAAGGGTAAAAAGTTTGTTTTTAATACTCTTAATAAGGGTCTCATAATTTCCGCCGGGCAGGTCTGTTCTGCCGATACTTCCCGAAAAAAGTGCATCACCGGTAAATACAACATTGTCTTTTTTACAATAAAAAGCTAGGCTTCCGGCAGCATGGCCCGGCACATGCAAAGCAGTCAGTTCTGTTTCTCCAAAAAGTAGTTTCTGACCATCGGTTATAAAACCTGCCGGTTCGGGGGGAGCTTTCATTGATAATCCAAACAATAGAGAATGATTAACAGCATTTTTCCTGTTAGGTTCGTCTTCCTTATGACACCATGTTCCAAGATTATACTTCTCAAGAATAAATCTGTTGCCAAAAATATGATCGAGATGACAATGTGTGTTTAATAAAAGGACCGGATTAAGCTTTCTGGCATCAATTAAATCTGTAAGTTCCTCAAACTCTTCCCTGTCGTAGCATCCGCAGTCGATTATTGCACAATCGCCCGATTTATCGGCAAGTATATAAGTATTTACCTCAATTGGTGAAAAAACAAGTCTTAGTACATCCATCGAATCAATTTTATTTAACTGTTCCTTTCAGCATAGGGACGAACACGAAACTGCCGTGAGAGGAATAGTCGTATTGATTTTTACCTGTTCGCTGTACAAGGGTCATAACCTGAGAGAATGTTCCTCCTAGCGGCACAACCAGTCTGCCGCCTGTTTTGAGCTGGGTCAGAAGTTTCTGTGGCACCTCGCTTACGGCAGCTGTAATGACTATTCCATCATAAGGTCCGTATTGATGCTTGCCTTCAAAACCGTCACCATAGAAAAAATCAGCTGAATAACCAAGTGACAGC
Source organism: Bacteroidales bacterium UBA2198 (assembly GCA_002328625.1). GTDB lineage: Bacteria > Bacteroidota > Bacteroidia > Bacteroidales > VadinHA17 > LD21. The sequence goes on along the minus strand of DCVC01000061.1, from coordinate 625 downwards.
AGAACAGTTTGAGCCTTCAAATAGAGTTCCCTGTATCGTTCTATTGTATAAACCTTTGCTCCCATCTCAACAAGGATTGCGGCCTGGTAACCTGAGCCTGTTCCGATTTCAAGTATTTTGTCTCTTCTCTTAACCTGCAGAAGTGATGTCTGTACTGCCACAGTATATGGTTGTGAGATTGTCTGCCCTGAAGAGATGGGGAATGCTTTGTCGACGTAAGCGTGGTTAAGGAATGCAGGGTCCATGAAATCATGCCGTGGAACCTTGTTCATTGCTCTGAGTACCTCTTCGTCGGTTATGCCTTTCCGGCGCAGTTCCTCTATCAGTTTCTTCCTTTTCCCTTTCGCTTCGAATGAGTCAGTCATAAAATAATCAGATCAGTATGTTTCAGGTAAAGAAAATAAAAAAATATGAATCATCAACCTTGGCTGGCGCGGATTTGTAATCCGTGGCTGTAAACCTCCGCTGGCGCGGATTTGCAATCCGTGCCTGTAAACCTCCGCTGGCGCGGATTTGTAATCCGTTGCTGTAAAACACCGCTGGCGCGGATTTGCAATCCGTTGCTGTAAAACACCGCTGGCGCGGATTTGCAATCCGTTGCTGTAAAACGCCGCTGGCGCGGATT
>DCVC01000236.1:1318-3152 GCA_002328625.1 Bacteroidales bacterium UBA2198 | reverse complement strand
GGGAGAATAAAGGTATCTTCATTGAGGATCTGGATTCCCGTCTTATTTTAAAACCACATAACACATCAAATACATTTGCAGGAGGTGTTGGCGATCCTTCAGCAGTTGCCAGCGGTGATTACCTTTATCTTTTTTACGGTGAATATGGGTATCCGGGAATCTATGAAGAGGCAACCTATGACAGAAAGACTGAGTGGGCGGGACAATGTATAAGCGTTGCACGAATTGCTCTGAAAGATCTTGGCGATCCTGAGGGTAAAGCAAAAAGATGGGATGGAACAGGATTCAATGCTCCCTATGATGGTATTGGCAGGCCGGTGGTATCTTTGCAGATACCTTTTGAAGAGGGGGGAGGAGCCGCCTCATCGCCCACAGGTGGATTTCATTGGGGGCCTTCTGTAAGCTGGAACACATACCTGAAATGCTGGATCATGCTGATGGGAAAAGTCGTAGGGCCCTCATGGCAAGGAAGCCAGGTGTATATTTCTTTCAATAAAAATCCGGACTTCAGCAAACCTTCAGCCACTCAGCAGTGGACAAAACCACAACTGCTGTTCGAAAAACCCGGTTATACATTATGGTATCCGTCACTGCAGCCTTTGAATACGCCCGAGGATATAAAAAATAAGACAACCTCTCTTCGTCTGGGCAAAAGGGCAAGGTTTTACGTGAAACGCCTGAATCCCGCTGGTGACGAATATGCCTCGGAGCATATAATTGAATTTGAAAAGGTCAGTAACAGGTAAGTGATATTGTTTTTTGTCTGTTACATACCTGCAATAACTCCAGCACCGGACTTCAAACCTTCGTTGAAGCTACGGCTTATAAGGCGTGAAGGTAAGAACTCTATACTTACATAATACATTCCTTAATGCCTTAATGCCTTAATGCCTTAATGCCTTAATGCCTTAATGCCTAATGAAAAAAAGGTTTCCCCATACAGCAGTTCTTGAATTTTTTCCCGCTGCCGCAAGGACAGGGATCATTCCGTTCCGGTAAAATGGCGGTTCTGACTACCTGCTTCTCCTTGTTCCTGATCCAGTTCATAACATTGGCGGGCGGACGCTTATTCGCCAGCTCTTTTGCCATGAATGCCATATAAGGTTCAACATGATGAAAGAACAACTTGTAACCTTCACAAAGATAATTCAGACCCGGTTTGCCATCAGGAGTGTTGATAAACCTGTGCTTCGGACATTCACCATGGCATACATAACGGACATCACACTGCAGGCAATAACGGGGAAGTTTATTTCTCTTGTCAATTCCGAAGTCGAACTGTTGCTGCGACTTAACAAGGTTAACCAGAGACATTTCTGTTAAGTTGCCAAGAAAATATTCAGGATAAACAAAATGATCGCAAGAGAACAGATCCCCGTTATGTTCCATAACGAGAGCATCGCCGCATGTTTCAGAGAAAACGCATATACCGGGCATTTCACCAACCAGGCTGGCAAGAGTTGCATCAAAGATCTGGACATAGTACCTGGCGACATCATTTCGTACCCACTCATCGAAGATTTTTATCAGGAATCTGCCAAATTTTTCAGGAGGTACCGACCAGGGAGTCACTGATGCATCACCCGGGTAGTTTGGAGCTACAAGACTCAGATTTGTCTTTTCCATATTTCCGGCAACTCTCTCCACTACCGGAAGAAACTGGATGAACACGCTGCCGATACTCTTAAGGAACCTGTATGTCTCTGATGCAAAATCAACATTGTAATCATTGACAACGCTAAGAGTATTGAATTCCACTCTGTGCTTCTGAAGCAGTTCGATTCCCCTCATTACTCTTTTAAATGTCGGACCACCTGAAGCAGTTTTCCTGTAA
>DCVC01000236.1:0-1285 GCA_002328625.1 Bacteroidales bacterium UBA2198 | reverse complement strand
ATATACTGTTTTGTAAAGTTTTCAAGCAGGCCCTCTGTCATTCTGAAACTATTATCGCCATGAAAAAGCTTACTTTTCTCAAGGTAATAGCAATATTTGCAGTTAAGATTGCAGGAAGGTCCTGCCGGTTTCAGCATCACCTGAAAAGCATTTGGACGTTTAAGCTTCAGGGCATCTGTAAATAGTAGACTGCTTCTCTGCATATATTATAAAGTACCTGCAAAAATAATATTATCATGCAGATCATCAAGAATGGTTAATTCACGAGAAGCTGACCATAAAGTCTTATAAAGGAGAAATAAAGCCAGCCATGCCAGCTTATGAGAGAGATAATTATTTCTCCGGAAAACTCAGGATTTTCTTGAAGGATTCCGTGAATGATAGCGATTCCTGGCTTCCTCAGGATCAGCATCAAGTGCTATATATATCTTTGTTCTGTGGTCAATTACAACTACCTGCAGTTTACTCAGGTCAGGAGATTTAAAAACAACCTGCTTCTTTTCGAACATAAAATTATTCCTTTCGCTCAATGGTAATAGTATTTGTTAAAATTCTGTAAATATCCAAAATCATTCGTGTCATCAGGGAATTATTTTCCAGTGCGCATGGAATGAGTCTAAACTATTTTGTGCAAGATACGCATTTTTTTTGGTACTTAATTTATTTCCAGGAAATTAACATTTTTTACGATTTCAGGCTATTTACCATGTTCAAAAAGAGTTCGGGGTTAAACCGGAGATTATATAAATAACTGAAGATCATAAAATAAATTTGACTTTTATTTGAATTTTAATTTCCCCTTGCATATCTTTGTTTATAGGTTCTTTATCCGGATTTAATTATCCGGTTTTTGTTCTGTTTTTAATAAGCATTTTTTGTTGTTAAATCAAAAAAGAACAATCTTATGCAATCCTGGAGAGTTTTAGTCCTTGCGCTAACGTTTTTTTCATTGTCTTTCATCAGATCATCTTTTGCTCAGCAACCTGTGCAATGCCAGGCTGTGATCACCGGTATAACCGGCAGTGTATCAGTCATGCAGACAAAAAAAGATGAATTTGTCAGGGCATGTTGGGGCACACAATTATTCAATGGTGACAAGATAAGAACCTCTTCCGGTTCCGAAGCCACTTTGACAATGTCAAACAACAGCATTCTGAAACTTGGGCCAAACAGTGAAATCACTATTTCAGGCGATGGTTCTGCTGCCACTGAATCGAAGGGTGACGTAAAGAGATTATCATCAGCAATGATGGTCAATTTCTCTGCTCTGACAACAAAACGGGAA
>DCVC01000053.1 GCA_002328625.1 Bacteroidales bacterium UBA2198 | reverse complement strand
ATGGCCGACTGGTCGGCAATTGCAACCGAAGAGATCAACGGCAGGTCTGATACCAGACTTAACCTGACTCTTGGATCCATGATCGCCGGAGGCGAAGCTACTGCTTCAATAAACTACAGCAGCGTGGATCCTTTCAGTGAGAAACAGCAATACTACCTCTGGCGATATGTCAACAACGATTTTAAACCGGTAAGGCAGGTTATGGCCGGGAAAATCGCCACACAGGCAACTTCATCAATCTATAATCCTGTGATAGGTGTTCAGATCACAAATACTCCTACTACCTACAGGCGTTCTTTTGGTTCTTATACACTCAGCGATAAAACCGAACCCGGGTGGATCGTGGAACTATATGTCAATAACGTACTTGTCGATTACGTTAAAGCTGATGCTTCAGGTTTTTTCACTTTCGAAGTGCCTCTTGTTTATGGAAATTCAATGGTAAAGCTTAAATTCTACGGACCCTGGGGCGAGGAGCGCACACGTGAACAGAACATCAATATTCCGTTTAATTTCCTCCCTGAAAAAACCATGGAATATGTTCTCAGTGCCGGTATAGTTGAGGATTCGCTGAAAAGCAGGTTCTCGCGAGCCAGCATTAATTACGGTTTAACACGAAGTCTTACCGTGGGTGGTGGTGTTGAGTATCTCTCTTCAGTGTCAGCTGCACCTGCAATGCCTTACATTAATGCGTCACTCAGGTTAACCGGCAACCTTCTGGTAACCGGAGAATACACATACGGAGTAAGAGCCAGAGGTACAATGACTTACCGGCTGCCATCAAACCTGCAGTTCGACCTCAACTATACATGGTATGAGAAGGATCAGAAAGCAATAAACTATAACTACAGGGAGGAACGAAAGGCAACAGTATCAATGCCGTTACGTTTTGGGAAGTTCTCCTCATATCAACGGTTCACCATATATCAGATAGTCCTTCCTTCCTCGAAATATACCACAGGCGAATGGCTCTTTTCCGGCTCACTTTTCGGGGTAAATACAAACCTTACCACCTATGCTCTTTTCATCGGGCAACAGGATCCATATATCTACAGTAACCTCTCTCTGGCTTTAAGGTTACCGGCAGGATTTGTCCTTATGCCTCAGGCTCAATATGGTTACACCCAACATCAGCTGTTGTCAGCTAAAGTAAGGCTGGAAAAACATCTGTTTCAAAAGGCTTTCCTGAACCTGTCGTATGAACAGAATTTCAGGAATAACCTGAAGCTGGCAGAGCTGGGATTCCGGTATGATTTTAAATTTGCACAGACAGGCCTTTCCGTAAGGCAATCTGACAACAGGACCACTTTTGTTCAATATGCCAGGGGAAGTCTGATAAATGACAGTCAAACAAAGTATCTGGGTACTGATAACCGGCCTAATGCAGGCAGAGGAGGCATATCAGTGGTCGCTTATCTTGATCTTAACGCAAACGGCAGAAAAGATCCCGGCGAGCCCAAAGCTTACGGCCTTAACCTGCGTACCAACGGCGGTCGGGTTGAAAAGATCTCCCGCGATTCAACCATCAGGATAGTTGGCCTTGAACCTTATACAAGTTGCTTTATTGAACTTGATGCAAACAGTTTCGACAATATATCATGGAGGCTGCCCATACAGACCATAAGTGTCATTGTTGATCCTAATATTTTAAAACTTGTTGAAATACCTGTAACGATTGCAGGAGAAGCCACGGGTACGGTACTCCTGGAGAAAGATGGTTCCAGGCAGGGTATCGGACGTGTTATTATTGTGTTCCATACCAGCGATAACAGGTTTACTGGTAAAACACTTACCGAGAGTGACGGTTATTACAGCTACTTTGGCTTAACTCAGGGGGAATACTATGTACGTGTTGATACAGCCCAGATAAGAAAACTGGGTATGACTTCAGAGCCTGATCTGCATAAATTTAGAATTACCGGAGGTGTTGAGGGAGATATTGTTGACGGACTTGATTTTACTCTTAAGCTGATAGCAAAAGATACAACCATATTACCTCCTCCGGTTGCTGATAAAGTAGTTGTAACAAAAGATACAACTTATCTGATTCTTCACGAGTTAACCGAGGAAGTTTATACCATTACTGAGGACAGCTGGGCCATTCAGATAGGAGCATTCAGGAGCAGATCGTATGCTGATGGTTTCCGCAAAAAGCTTGAGGCTATGCTTGGCAAAGAGGTAGAGATCACAATTACCGATGATTTTTACAGGGTACGGATCCTGGAACTCCCGACCCGTGATGAAGTTGACAGGATTGTTCAGATACTGAACATGAACGGCTTCAAAGAGCTATGGATAATCAGGCTCCTGGCCAGACAGCAACAAAGGATTCTTATTACCAGGGTCGATTCGGTAGTAATAACCAGAGAGAAAAGAATTTTTGACGATGATTTTTATAAGCTTCGTCTGGCAGGAACTCCTATCCTTGATCAAACCGTTCTGGAGCAGATGAAGAAGCATGAGCCTGATTTAGGAGTATTTGAATTAAAGGATACATGGATCCAACCTGTCGAAATATATGCTTTTGAAGAACCACTTCTTTCCAGACCTGAGATACCTGTTGAGCCTGTTGAGCGGATAAAAGAAATTCCTGTTCCAGCGAGTTCTGACGCTGCATTCAAAATCAGAAAAGATAGGTTAGCGGCTCCTCCCGTTACCTCTGAACCTGCCATTGCTCTGCAGGTGGGAATATTCCCAAAACGATCCGATGCGCTCCGTGCACAGAGAAGAATCACTTCAAAACTTAAGCTGCCTGTTGACATCGTCCTTCAATGGGATTACTATCACGTTATAATTACAGGATTCTTTACCCGCGAACAGACGTATGAATATTATCCTGAACTTGCAGGCCTTGGTTATCCAGGGATAAGCCTTATTGAAAACTATAAAAGACAGAAATAAATCAGATATTCGCAGATTCCTTGACTTTTATCAGGGTATATTGTAAATTTATATCCTCAAACCCTTGCCCTGATGGCTGTAAACCTCAAAGATCCTGTTCATCTCTGGGAAGAACTTAAACAGAGAAAGGTTGTCCGTGTGCTGACAGTATATATCGCAGCTTCCTTTGCTTTGCTTGAGGCCGTGGATATTATCTTCCCAAGAATCGGGCTTCCTCCGTGGAGCATAACTGTTGTTATGATCATCCTTGCAATAGGACTTGTGGCTGCGATTATACTTTCCTGGTTATATGATATAACTCCTGAGGGGATAAAAAGAGCTAACGGTACAGAGAAGCCGGGTGATAAAAGCAACTCCGACTTCGAGTATGCAGTTCCTCACTGGAAATCAACGGCCACTCAATCCCGTGAGGAATTAATCGCCTATAACAACGAGATACATGCTGAAAAAATACGGCAGTTTAAGAAGAAAGGAAGGATCTATAGTTACAGCTCAATTGTTGTCATTTTTGCTGTTGTAATCCTTTTTACCTTCTCAAGCGCCAATACCGTACCTTTTTCTAAACGCGACTGGATAGTAATAACTGATTTTGAAAACCTTACTGAGGATCCGGTTTTCGATAAATCACTGTACACAGCTTTCACTCTGAACGCTGGTCAGTCGAATCACATAAATATTTTCCCCAGGTTGCGGATGCTTGAGACTCTGGCAAGAATGGAAATGAAAGACCAGCTTTATGTGAATGAAAAGACCGGCAGAGAAATTGCAATGCGTGAAGGAATTGACATTTATATAGTACCTGGTATCAGCAAAATTGGAAACAGATATGTTATTACTGCAAAAATTCATGAGACCAAAACCGGGAACATCCTGAGATCACAGGTTTCATATGCTGAAAGTCAGGATGAGATTTTAGCAGGGATTGATCAGTTAACTAAAAGAATCCGACGCGATCTTGGTGAATCGCGGTACAGAATCGCAACTCAGGACAAATCGTTAAAGAAAGTTACAACTTCTTCTCTTGAGGCTTTGAAATTATACTCGCTGGGTATTGATCACCATCTGATGTCCGATTTTGAGGTTGCAAGAGATTACTACACCAGTGCTCTGCAAATAGATACAGGCTTTGTTGCTGCAAAAGCTTCACTCGGGAGTATCCTTATCGAAAGATTTGATGAGGCAAGAGGACGTGAATTATTAAACCAGGCAGTAAAATCGGTTAATGATCTCACTGAAAGAGAGCGACTTGGAATACTTGCATTTCATGCGGTCAATGTCGAAAACAACATTAACAAAGGTATTGAGTATACAAAAATGCGAATTGAGTTGTACCCCGATGATGTTGTTGCCCGCAACAACCTTGGCTGGTATTATCAAAGGTTGGAGCAATTCGAAGAAGCTTTGAAAGAATATAAAACAGTCGTAAAAATCGATCCAAATATGGCTTTGACTTATGGGGGTATATTGTGGATCTATCTTGAAAAAGCCGGAAATGTTGATTCTGCCTTGGTTTGGGCTCAAAAAATGATTTCTGATAATCCTTTAAATCCATGGAGTTACATGAATCTTGGTTCTGCATGGTTATGCATTGACAGTCTTCATAACGCAGAGATTGCTTTTAAGAAGGCTATGGAAATAAGTCCGCACTTTAGTGTGAATCTTTATCGTCTTGCTCATACTTACCGCCTTCAGGAGTGCTATAGTAAGGCCGTGGAAATATTAAAAAAAATCCATGACATTCTTCCTAATGAAGCTTCAGCTTACTATGATATGGGTGTAAATTATCAGGCTTTGGGAAGTGTTAAAGAAGCTGTCAGATGTTTTTCTATTTTCAAGAAAATTGCTGAAGAAGAATGGACAAAAAGATGGCCCGATGATCCCGGAACTTACATTGCATTAGGAGCTATAACAGCCCGGTTAGGCGATATGAAAACATCGGATCAGATGTTGCAGAAAGCAATCCGTCTTGACTCAACACAACATCAGCGGTTTGCAGAGGTTCTTTGCTTACAGGATAGAATCCCTGAAGCTGTTAATGAAATGGAAAGGGCATTCATTAACGGATATAGAAATCTCTTCTGGATAAAAATTACTCCCGATCTTCAGGCATTACAAAGCGATCCCTTGTTCCGGAACCTGATGGAAATCTATTTCAAGTAATGAGAAACCTTAAATAATCATCCCATCAACATTAAATTACACAAAAAACCAAACACATCACACATAATCCATAATACATCTTCAATAATACATCCCTCCGATGAATCGGGAAGATTTTAAATTGAAATCGAGGTTTAATAGTTTCAGGTATGCATTTAATGGCTTAAGGTCGCTTATCAGAAATGAGCATAATGCCCGTATCCACCTCATGGCACTCCTGGGCGTTATCATTCTTGGAATAATTCTGAAGATCAGTTTTCCGGAATGGTGCCTGCTTAGTATTGTGATCGGCCTCGTTTTTGTAGCCGAACTGTTTAACACAGCATTGGAAACACTGTCTGATATTGTTGAGCATGAATGGAATGATAAGATAAAGAATGTAAAAGACTATGCTGCTGCTGCAGTACTGGTCTCAGCCATCGTTTCTGTTATTGTTGGGGGATTGATTTTTATTCCAAGATTACTGGATCTTTTCTAAAAAATGATATGCGAACCATGAATTAAAACTTCAATTGCTTATCCATATGACATCTTTTAGACTGATTTCAATATGTGCTTTATGAAAATCAAAATCATAATCATCATATTATCGACTTTGCTTTTAATAAGTTGTGATAAAGGTCAGAAATTTCAAATGACCTTCGAGCCTGTTCCGGAAGAGAGCGGCTTCAGAATGGATGGTTATTGGATTTGGTGCGGATCGGTGATCAGGGTGGATTCAATCTATCATATGTTTGCCTCACGATGGGTGAAAGATAAAATGTTTCCAGAAAATTACAGGCAAAACTCCGAAATTGTAAGAGCTGTTTCCGGATCACCACTGGGTCCTTATACTTTCCAGGAGGTAGTGATTGGCGAGAGAGACAGTTCCTTCTGGGATTCAAACATGTCACACAATCCAACTATACATAAAATAGGAGATGAATATGTTCTCTTTTATATCGGGAGCGATTACAGCACCTTACTACACGGGACTAAAAATCTGATCCGCAGAGTCGGGTATGCTGCTTCAAAGGAGATAACCGGACCATGGGTCCGGTCGGATAAGCCACTTATTGATTCTGAATCAAATAATCCGGCCGTTCTTGAGAGTGACGATAAAATAATTTTGATCTACCGGGATGAAAAACTGAGAGTATTCTTAACAGAATCCGATTCTTACAGAGGCCCCTTTAAGATGAAAAATGATAATGTATGGCCGTATAACAAAATTGAAGATTTCTGTCTTTTTGAATTTAATGGTCAGATTCACATGATTTGCGAGGATAATGAAGGTGGCATAAGCGGTCAAGAAAGGTGGGGAGTCCATCTGTTTTCGGATAACGGTGGTTTAAAATGGTTCCCGGATAAATCCGTAGTTGTCTATAACCATAAACTGGCCTTTACCGATAACACTATTCTGAACTGCACCCGGAGAGAAAGGCCCCAGTTACTTATTGAAAACGGGGAGATAACACATTTGGTCACTGCAATTTTTGATGGTAAAGATTCATGGAGCCAGCTCGTGAAATTAAACAAGCCCATAAAGATTAAATAAACAGCTATGAAATTGAAAAAGATCTTATTATATCCCTTACCGGGAATAATCGGAGTCATTATTGCCTCTTGTTCAGGGAATAAGCCAGCTCCAAATGATCATTTAATCGAGCCGAACAACATACGCAATTACCTGGTAAAGGCTGCGGGGAATATAACTTCTTCTTCACTGGCAGGTATTAAGTCGCTGGATAAATGGATACAGCTGAGACAAGGTTATTATTCGGATTTCATTGAAATGATCAGCCTGCAGGATATGCCTTTAAACGGGCAAAGAAGCGCTTTAAATGTACGGATTACAGGTATAATTCAGAGAGACGGATACCATATTGAAAAGTTGTTTTATGAATCCCTTCCCGGATTGTATGTACCTGCAAATCTGTATATCCCTGATAATATAAAAGACCCCGCACCTGCCATTCTCTATGTCTGCGGGCATTCCAGGACACAGAAAGTACACTATCAGACTCATCCCGCTAAATTTGCCCGTCTGGGTTTTGTCTGCCTTATTGTTGAGACAATACAATATGGAGAAGTATATGGTGAGCACTGGGGTTGTTATGCCAAAGGGTGGTTCAACTGGTACAGTCGTGGTTATACTCCTGCAGGGGTGGAAGTGTGGAATGCAATACGCGGGCTTGACCTTCTTTCGGAGCGATCTGAGGTTGATAAAGAAAGGATGGGAGTGACCGGTATATCAGGCGGAGGAGCACAGAGTTGGTTTATAGCTGCGGCCGACCCCCGTATTAAAGCGGTGGCTCCCGTATGCGGGGCAAGCACTCTAGAAGCGCAGATTACTACCCGTACTATTGATGGCCACTGCGACTGTATGTTGTATATCAATACGTATAAAAAAGACTTTCAGGATATCGGTGCATTGATCGCTCCAAGACCTCTTCTGATCTGCCAGGCCGATCGTGACGGACTGAATAACATTGAATCGGTTCATCAGATTTATGAAGATTTAAAGAAAATATATGAACTCTATGGGTTCCCCGACAAAATAGGACTTGTTGTCACTCCGGGTGGCCATTCATACCACCAGATATCCAGAGAAAGGATTTTTTCATTTTTCATGAAACATCTGATGGACAAAGAGGTTACTCCTGAAGAGGCAGGTGATATTGACCAGCTACAGGAGAATCTTCTATCTGAGGAGGAATTAAAAGTCTACATTGACGGCCCTCCAAAAGATGACCGGACAACAACAATACAGGATTCTTTCGTAAAGCTTGCCGCTGTTCCTCAAATCTCAGATGAGAATGAATTATTATCATTTTGCGATTCAGTGAAAGGATTCCTTAAACAAAAAACCTTTAATGCTTTTCCTGAATCTCCTCCGTCGCTTGATCCTCTTCTGGTCTTTAAGACAATGGACAGAGCAAAATTCGGAAGTGATATTTACAGTTTCGTTACGGAAGAGGGTTGGCGCCTGAAAGTGGACATCCGATGGAGAAATGACCCCTCTATGAAAAAGCCGTTGATGATTGTTCTCCGTAACCGTGATGAAAACCGTTGGGAGTCGGAAGGATTCATAAGCGGGCTGGATACAGCCTGGAATATAGCTTTCCTTGAAGTAAGGGGTATAGGGGAATTCGGATGGGATCCGAATCTTCAGTGGCATGTCCGTCGTGCTTCTGCATGGACTGGCAGAACACTGGCTTCAATGCAGGTTTATGATTTGCTTCGATGTATTGAGTTTTGCCGTACCCTGAAGGGTGTTGATCCTGAGAGTGTAGGAATTGCGGCAAGAGATGAAATGGCAGTTATTGCACTTTATTCCGCGCTTCTCGATGGCAGATGCAAGACACTGATATTGAATAATCCGCCTGAAAGTCAGGATGTTGCAAGTAGTGCCGATGGAAGAGGCCCCGCCATAGAAATGCTGAATTGTCTGAGGATCACTGATATTTTTCAGCTGCCTGCTTTAATATATCCGGCTGAAATTATATTTATCGGCAAGATACCTGAATCATATAAATGGTCCAAAGATGTTCTGAATAAGACCGGGAAGAAACCATTAAAACAAGTTGATAACCTGTAACACTATGGTTAATTTATTGATTATTAGTTTATTATTAATTTATTATTACCTCACTTGCTCCTTTTTTCATATCAAAACACAGGACTGATCCAGTTCTATCCGAGTGCCAGGTTCCATTTTTAATAGCTTTAATATCTTTTATCCTTAGCAGTGGCACCTCTTCACTTTTGTGTTTAATTCGCGGATTACGAACAGAGGTATTCAACCTGATTGTAAAACCCGGTGCTGCGAATGGGGCTTTCAAAATAATTGAATTGTTAGCTGCGGAGATCGTAGTCAGTTCTTTTGCTGCCCAATACCTTGCAATTTCACTCAGTTTCATCCAGATGAGATTATCATATTTCTGATCGAGCCTCTTTTTTATTTCTTTCAAAATATTGAATCCGACCCTGTTTCCATTGTAATAAATCCCCGGCCAATGACATACCATAATGGCCGGTTCCCCACTGTCAATAACCTCAACCATTCTTCCCGATTTAAGATCTTCTGTTATGAAATTATTCACATTTCCCTGTTCCAGTCCATCCCACCCCCCGAACCAGTCGCCGGTACAGCCAATGATTGACACCACGCATTCAGGGTTAGCGCCTTCGAGGCCGGAAGGGAATAATACCTGAGGCGCAACGCTCTTATCCTTACCGGTAAACAGATCACGGAAGTAATGAGGTATTTCACTACCATAAACATCGCGGACAGCCTCCAGAGTGCTGAGGGCTAAGTTGTTCTGGTTTCTTCCGCCATAACCACCGGGTGTCGTGAGACCTTCACAAGGCAGATCAGCTTCTTTCAGTATAGCCAGGGCATAAGCCTGGTATGCGGCCAGTTCATCTACACTTTTTGTCTGGCTCCATTCCCAGTTTTCCATAAATTCAGGCGTGGAATAAGGATAGGGTTTCCCTGTTTTAATATCTATTACCCGCGTATGGCTTACCATCTCAGGATGTATATCCCAGTTTGGTAAAATGATCTCCCTGACCAGATTCAGGCTATTTTCAAGTTCTTCTTTTGTCCAACCGGGTATAAACCGGTTAATCCAGCCGGTACAGGCGGGATAAGGAACAATGCTGTATTTTCCCTTCATACCGTTCTCAATGCACCATTCCCCGAATTCCCTTACAAAACTGTCAGGGATCTCACGCGGGAGTCTCCTCCAGTCCTGTTTATACTGATCGGGAAATACCTCCGCAAACTGAGGTATTCCAAAATGAGCCATATTGACAAGGCATGTGGAATCGTCGATGATAAGACTTACCGGTACCCTGTTGAAAGGATTCATTACAGTAGCGACAGGGATAGCCGGGCCGGGAAATATATTTTGCCCCCGGGGAATAACTACTGCAAAACTACCGGCTCCTGCCATCTTAACAAAGGAACGTCTGTCGAGATTCATCTCTGGATTGATTTAGATTTCTTAAAGAGGAAATTTATGCAAAAAAGACCATATTTAAAAGATGTTTCGCCAGTTGGTTAGTTTTTCGTAATTTTGTAAAAGAGTTAATAAGTCAGATTACTGGTTAATACAGACGTGCAACAAATAACAAGTAAACAGCAACCAGGAACAAAAGTAATTCATTCAGCCTTTTACAAATGTTATCAGTGTCGAGAAGAAATATAATTAAATCCTTTTTATTTGCTCCTTTTGCGGGTTTTACAGCTGTATATGGTAATGCCAGGTCTGTTAATGGAGCAACCCGGAGTTTTGAGCCGGGCTATATAAAGCTGCATAAAAGCGGCGAGCTGAAACGTAGAGGAGAAAAACTCTGGCAGATGATGGAAAAATGTGAGCTCTGTCCACGAATGTGCTGGG
>DCVC01000121.1:978-6528 GCA_002328625.1 Bacteroidales bacterium UBA2198 | reverse complement strand
ATGGTTGAGCGCGACAAAAATCATCCTTCAGTTATCATCTGGTCGTTAGGAAATGAGGCAGGCGACGGCCATAATTTTCTGAACGGATATAAATGGATTAAAGAAAGGGACAATACCCGCCCTGTTCAGTATGAAAGAGCGGAACAAAGTACCAATACAACTGAAAGGCATACCGATATCTGGTGCCCGATGTATGCCAGGATTGAACATATTGAAGCCTATGCAAAGGATGCAAAGAATGACCGCCCTCTTATCTTATGCGAATATGTCCACTCAATGGGTAATTCAACAGGAAACCTGCAGGATTACTGGGATGTTATTGAGAAATATCCAAAGCTACAGGGAGGATTTATTTGGGACTGGGTTGACCAGGGACTTATTAAAACAAGCGAAAATGGTGAAAAATACTGGACATATGGCGGAGACTGGGGTGAAGAAGGAATACCAAGTGACGGTAACTTCTGCATTAACGGTTTAGTTTGGCCCGATAGGGAACCACATCCGGGTCTCACGGAAGTGAAAAAAGTTTATCAGTATGTCGGGTTTGAACCTGTCGATCTTAAAAACGGATTGATAAAGGTCAAGAACAAATATGATTTTACTGATCTCTCTGAATTCAATTTCGAATGGGAGGTTGCATCTGATGGAGCTGCTGTAGAATCAGGCAAGGTACTTCTGCCGGAGTTTAAACCCGGGAAAGAGATGACAATAATGATCCCTTTATCTGAAATAGATCCTGTAGCAGGTACGGAATATTTTCTTAATATCAGGGTTTCGAGAAGTGATGAATGGAACCTTGTACCCGAAGATCATGTTTACGCAACAGCACAGTATAAATTACCTGTTGAAGGCAAACCGGTTATTGCAAAAAGGGATGAACTGGCTGTACTTCAGACCAGAACGGTTGACATAAAGCTTAACGTAACAGGCAGTGATATGAAAATCGTTTTTGACCTTGAAAAGGGCAGGATGGAGTCATTTGAATATAAAGGAAAAGAGCTGATCAAAAAAGGACCCGAACCTGATTTCTGGAGGCCGCCTACCGATAATGACTATGGATATGGAATGGATAGCCGGCTCGGGGTATGGAAAAAAGCCGGGGGAAGGTCAACCATAAAAAGAGTGAACATAGCCCAACCCGAAATGAGTAAAGTAGTCATTACTATGGAATTTGATATCCCTGATGCAAAAGATGTAAAGATAGCAGGTATTGTAACCACATATTCCATATACGGATCAGGTGATATTATAATTAAAAACCAATTCTCCAGGGTATCGGATAATGTACCGGAAATACCCAGGATGGGTATGCAGCTTCAGCTTCCCGAAGAGTTTATGAATCTGAAGTGGTTTGGGAGGGGCCCTCACGAAAACTATTCTGACCGTAAAACTTCGGCCTTTGTAGATCTCTATGAGAGTACCGCTGATGATCAGTATGTCCCTTATATCAGGCCGCAGGAAAACGGTTATAAAACGGATGCACGCTGGCTCACACTTACTGATGATAATGGCACCGGGATACTTGTCAGCGGGATCCCTCTGATATCCTTTGCCGCCCTAAAGAATGTTCATGATGATTTTGAGTCACCGGGAAGATTATCGCAGTACAGAAAAGATGCAAAAAGTGCAAACACACACACGATAGATGTAAAACCCCGCGACCTTGTGAACCTTAATGTTGATCTTGGACAGATGGGCGTTGGCGGAGACGACTCCTGGGGCGCAATGATACATCCTCAATACCGGCTTCTTGAAAAAAAATATGAATACTCCTTCAGGATACGTCCGGTTGACAGGGAAGATAATGTTCNNGTTTAAAGGTTTAAGGGTTTAAGGGTTTTAAAGTTTGGAGATAAAATTCCTGTATCTGGCGCAGATTTATAATCTGTACTTTTTACAGAATTAGCAATGATCACAGATTCACCCCGGCAAAGGTAATTCTGCACTGAATGATAAAAGACTATTGGTATAAGTGTATGGAATACAATAAAATAACCATATGGATTCAATCCTTGATTATCTGAAACTGAAACCATCAGCACAGTCAATTGATTATGTTGAGAATAAAAAACAGTTTCACCTTTTTACTCTTTTAACTGAGCAGAGGCACCTAAAAACATGGACTCTGAGTTCAGCAATAAGAGGAAACACAAAGGAAGGCTTACAAATGCTTCTCGAGGTTGACAAAGATATTTCGAGTATGATTGAAGAATATTCGAAAAATCTTACAGTTATTGAACAGACGGCTGATGCAGTCTGCAGAGCAATAAATGAAGGAAGAAAAATCTATTTCTATGGGTGCGGATCAACGGGAAGGCTTTCAAAGCTTATGGAAAGTACTCTCTGGCGTCCGTTCTGGAGGAAAATAAAAACATCACCAGTATGGAAAAAACTGGAAAATAAACTGCCGGATGACATCGAAGATCGCCTTATCGGTGAAATGACCGGAGCAGACAGGGCCCTCATAAGTTCTCTTGAGGGATTTGAGGACTTGCAGTTAATTGGGAGGCTTCAGCTTAATGACCGGGGAATTGAAAGGGGAGACGTTGTTTTTTGCGTAACTGAGGGCGGAGAGACATCATCAGTCATCGGCACAATACTGGCTGCCCTGGCACAATACGGAGAGCCGGATGATAAGATAACGTTGGAAGCATCAGAACGTTTGTTTTTTGTTTATAATAATCCCGATCATCTTTTGATTCCCTTTGAGAGGAGCAGGATGGTCCTTGAAAATCCCGGGATTACGAAACTTAACCTGGCCACCGGTCCTCAGGGGATTACAGGATCAACAAGGATGCAGGCTACGACAAGCGAAACTTTTATTCTTGGAGTTGCCCTGGAAAATGCCATATACAACCTTTTGAAAGATCATCTCAGCGGACAGGAAATGGCAGAAATTGGTTTTGAACCGGGGATAAGCCTTTCCGATAGGCTTTTATCATTCAGCGATGTAAAACTCGCTGTTGGAAAGTGCATCGACACCCTGGCTGAATTTACCGATTCTGAAACTGAGACCTGTAAAAACAGAAGGTTTGCAACCTATTTTGCCAGGGAAGCCCTGATAACGGTTTTCATTGACGGAACAGAACGAAGCCCTACTTTCAGACTTCACCCGCTTGATACCATTAATGGAAAGCGAAGGAAATCGTGGATCCAGGTATGGACTGATGCAAAAGATTTAAAGGAAGGTTGGTATGCTCTCCTTGGCAGGAACTTCAGGGGACTTGATCCGCATTATTATAAGCTATTTTTCGAAAAAGAAATAGCTGACCCTTACCTGAAAGAGACCGCACTTAAGAGTCTTGAAAAAGCCGGCAATGACCAGGAGTCTCTTTATGATCTCTCTTTTTCGGATCTGAATATCAAGCTTTTTGGTCCCGATAATGGAGATATTGGAGTAATAGTATGTGTCGATGAAGAGAGAAGTAAATTAAACGATCCGGATTCAGTTTTCCGAAGATTTGGAGAATTATTCAGGGAGAAAGGGGCAAAGATAGCCATTGTTGCTGTTAATGGAAAGCCTGAAGCCGGATTAAGCAATACTTTCGAAGCCGATGTTGAGGTGAATATTAAATTACCCTCCTTTCCTGATCCACTTGGTTTGAGGAGACAGATTGCCCTTAAGATGCTTCTTAACGCTCATTCCACAGGTCTGATGGCGAAACTTGGCAGAGTAATAGGAAACACAATGACAAGCGTTAATCCGAGCAATTTAAAACTTATAGGAAGAGCAACCTATTTAGTTAAGAGCCACGTGAATGATATTATTTCTAAGTGGTCACGGACTCAAAAGTACGGATCTGTAGATCCTGTAAGTTTCGAAGATGTAAATGCTGTTCTGTTCGATTCAATGGATTATGTAGCCGGAATAAATTCAGGACAGACTGCAGAAGTAGCACTTTCAATTATCAGGATACTTGAAGCTTTAAAAACCAGGAGCCCTGTGACCTGGGATGAAGCTCGATTCATCCATGAAGAGCAGGGACTGGAAGGTTATCTTAAGAATTCTATTTAAAGGTCAGCTCAACCTTCAGCACCTCATCCTCTCCGGTAATAATGTTTTTTACATCATAAACAAGCGGCAATGCTGCTTTTCTGCTTACAACCACCCTGGTTATCGAATTGGCTGGCAGTGTAATTGAGGCAGGTGATTCCGGCACACCATTTATCAGATAAAATGGCACATCCGACCTGTTTACAATTTCGAAATAAATACTCTTTTCATTTTCATAATAAGGTTTCCCGACCGAGATGCACTGGTAGAAGAAGGGCTTTGCATATTCTTCTTTTCCTGCAAGCATGTCTTTGAAATATGCCAGGGTTCTTCCGGCGAACATTGCCTCTTTGAGGGCATCATGGGTTCGTGCTTTTGCAAAGGCCAGGGTCATGGGTCTGTTGGTGTAAGCCGGTTCTTTGTATTTTTCACTTATAACGCCATGATTATCACTGTTTGCGATAACTGTAAGATTGTATTGTTTACAGAATGTCATGACGAGAGGGTAATATTCACTGTCGTTAAAAAACTCAATTCCATGAAGCCATTTGTTCTGGAGGAGCTTTCTATGCATATCATAAAGTTTTGGAATTCCATCCGGCTCCTGTGATCTCCATCCCGGATGGTTCCACTGAAGGAAGGCACCCTGCTTAATGGCTGCAGCGAATGCATCCCAGACTGAATCGACAGCAATAAGAGATGCATCCTGTATAAACAATGCATTGAAATGACCCGGGGGCATGTTTCTTGTGATCTCTGTACCATGAACAAGGATAAGGTTCCTGTCCCTTGCATAATTTTCTGCTATTTTCCAGGCTGCATTATGATCAACAGGGATAAAATCCTTCTTTGGAGTATATTCAAGATGATCGGTTATTGATATGGCATCCAGGCCGTCTCTCCATGCCTCATCGACCCTTACCGTGGGCCACACATTGCCATCAGAGAACACTGTATGAAGATGGAAATCACACTTCAGTGTTACATATCCCGGCAGATCAGGAAGGTTAACAATTTTCCTTTGCCCAACTCCTGTAAAATTTACAGCAGCAAATAGTAAAATAATGATAATCAGCTTTTTCATAGGTATCGATTTAATTAATTTCAACCCTTCAACCCTTCAACCCTTNNCCCTTCAACCCTTCAACCCTTCAACCCTTAAACCTTCCAACCCTCAGATTTCTTCATAAAAATAAGCAATCTTCTGATCTGCATCATCCCATGTGTATATTTTTTTCCGCTTGTTCAGCCAGTAAAAATTAAGCATCGCAAAGTCACCTGCACACATAGTTGTATGAACAAACAGGAAGAGTGACAGGCTCCATTTCCATAATCCGGGAAGGTACAAAACAAGAAACAGAAGAATCAGGCTCATCAGCAGAAAAGGTATAAGAGCCACAGCTCTGAATTGTGAGGATGTTGCAACATGCCTGTGTGCTGTAACATAGAATATATACTGCTTCAGATCCATTCCAATCCTTATATTTCTTGCACCTGTGAAAAAATAGGGGATTATATGCAATATTTCGTGCACCGGAACGCAAAGCACGGGAAAG
>DCVC01000121.1:0-956 GCA_002328625.1 Bacteroidales bacterium UBA2198 | reverse complement strand
GATCTCCTCCTGAGGTAATCGAGGATAAAAGTAACCAATTCGTCGTATGGTATTTTGAGTATTTGTCTGTACCTGGCCTGATCCTCGAGATCTTCAACCTGTAGCGCCATAAATCAAGAATCCTTTCTCCAAATATAACCTTTTTCTGGTAACCCTGAAACCCTTACGGCAACCTGTATAAGAAGAACCTTATACAGGAAGGTTAAGGCTCCTTACGATTTCCTGGAAGCGTGGATCACTATTGAGTTCCTTATAGTATGGATTGTTCAGAGCCCACGGGATAAAGTCATGTCTTTGTTTATAGGCTTCCCTGAACCAGTAGATTGCTTTCTCCTTGTCTCCAAGGGCAGAATATATATCTGTAAGACCCCATGTATGCCACCTCATGTTCTCTTTTTCCATTTCGGCAGCAATTTCGAGGGCTTTATCTTTCTGTCCCGCCAAAGCATAAGCTACACCCAGTCCGCTGGCATAACCTGAACGGGGACTATATATTTTTTTTTGTAATTCTATTGCCTCTTCATGGCGTCCCATTCCTGAATAAACCATACCCTGTACATAGAATGCCATCGGATATTTGGGATTCACTTTTAGTGCCTCCTGGGCATAATGAAGTGCTTCATCATTTCGGCCAACCCACTGATATAACCATGCCAGGTAACCGGGGCAGATCGGATCGAGAGGGTCGATTTCTATAGCTTTTTTCATTTCTTCAGCTGCTTCGTCGATCCTGAAAGGAAGAGCAAGGTACCATCCGTATGTGTAGTGCGCTGCTGAATTATTTGGATTGATTTGAATGGCGCGTTTGAGATGGTATTCAGCTTTTGCAAAGTCCCACTCGGTATAGAGATATGTTTCAGCCAGAACAACATGAGCATCGGCAAGATCGGGGTGAAGCTCCTCGGGATCAAGTTCTATGGCTTTGATTGCATAAGCCTTGGCAAGGTCCAGTGATG
>DCVC01000123.1 GCA_002328625.1 Bacteroidales bacterium UBA2198 | reverse complement strand
TTACCAACTCCGGCAAATACGATTTCAGAAGCATTGAATCCACAGGAAATAGCACGCTCTATCTCATTCCAGCTGACACAATCGGCACCGAACCCGTATGATGAAATAATCTTCAGGAGCCTGGGATTAGCATTGGCTTTTATTGCGTAGTGAATCCTGGAATCCGAGCTTTCTGATTCTTTCTTTACCTTTTTACATATCGCATTCAGCACCTCAAGATCATAATAATAGAATGGAGTCGGGAGATCTCTGAATCTGTCAATAATATTTTTGCTGAACATTTTGCTAATTAAAAAGGTGTTTGCTTAACAATCTTAATGACTGAACTTTATCTTGTGTATCAACCAGAAGGGATATGCTGTGTGGACTACCTCCATATGAAATCATTTTAAGGGGGATAGTATTTAAAGCCTCAAATATTTCGGGCGCCGACCCTGTTCTTTCAGTCCGGAAATCACCAACAATGCAAATAATTGTCTGGTTCTCTTCAATTTCAACTGTTCCAAGTTCACGCAGATCTCTTGCGATCTGTTTAATAAATTGTGGATTATCAATGGTAATTGATACCGATACTTCCGACGTGGTTATCATATCTATGGGAGTCTTGTAAGCTTCAAAGATCTCAAATACTTTTCTGAGAAATCCGTACGCCATCAACATCCTGTCCGATTTGATTCTGAATACTGAAATGCCATCCTTGGCAGCCACCGCCTTATAATCCTCAAGGATACATGTCGACGTTATAAGAGTACCTGCATCTTCCGGTTCCATTGTGTTTTTGAGCCTTACCGGTATATTTTTGACACGGGCAGGATTGACACTTGAAGGGTGGAGTATTTTTGCTCCGAAATATGCAAGCTCAGCAGCTTCGTCGAACGATAATTCCCTGATAACCCTCGTGTTATCCACATACCTGGGGTCATTGTTATGAAATCCATTTATGTCAGTCCATATCTGTATCTCCGAAGCATCGACGGCAGCTCCCAAAAGAGAAGCCGTAAAATCACTTCCTCCTCTTTTAAGATTATCAATCTCACCAAAAGCACTTCGGCAGATAAACCCCTGGGTTATGAATAAATTATCAGACGGATGGTTGCCAAGTTCTCTTTTTATGTTTTCTTCTATATAAAATAAGTCGGGTTCTCCATCTTTGTCAATACGCATAAAATTAAATGCAGGAAGGAGAACCGATCTGATATTTTCTTGCTGCAGAAGAAGTTGAAACAACGAAGTGGAAATTAGTTCACCCTGAGCGAGTATAGCTTTTTCCTGAGATTTTGTAAAAGCCTTTGCTGTAAAATTCCTTATGTAATCAAAATGAGAATCAATTAATTCATGGCCGGATTTAAAGAATGAATCTCCGGAAAACAATCCTTGAACTACCTGGTGATATTTATTCCCCAGTGTTTCAATTTTATTTGAAGCATCGTCTGTATTACCGGCATATAACAGATCTGTTATCTCTACCAGACTGTTTGTTGTACCTGCCATAGCCGACAGAACAACAATTTTTTTGTCATCTCCGGTAATAAGTGGTATTAAAGCTCTCATTCTGTCGGGACTGCCTACTGATGTCCCACCGAATTTCATGATTTTCATCTTTTCTGTTTGCTTTTAATCCTGTTAAAAAAAAACCTGCATCTTTTTGCAGGTCTGTCATTTCTTTCAATATGTTGAATAAATGAAAAGATTATGCAGACCTGGAATACGGATGCATCATCAGCCTTGTAATTTCTTTCATAAATTTGTCCATATAAAATAATCAGGGAGTAAAAATATACTTTTATATAATACAGACTATTTCACAGCTATATTTTTTGCATTATTCAAAGAGAATATATTTGTTTTTCTTATTTTTGCACCCGCGATAAATTGTAAAGATAATCTGTGTTCTTTCAAAATATAAGATCTAACTATAAGGTTTATAAGCCTTTGAGCCTTTGTGCCATCAAGCCCTTAAGCCTTATTTCCGCCCAGATGGCGAAATTGGTAGACGCGCTAGTTTCAGGGACTAGTGTCAGCAATGATGTGCAGGTTCGAGTCCTGTTCTGGGCACCAAACGGCACAGAGCGCAGAGCACAGAGCGCAGAGGAGAAATAATCTTCTCTGAACCCTGAGCCCCGGGCCCTGAGCCAAGACGCCCAGATGGTGAAATTGGTAGACACGCCAGCTTGAGGGGCTGGTGCCGGTTACGGTGTGCAAGTTCGAGTCTTGTTCTGGGCACTTCTCCTTTCTCCTTTTATCTAATAGAATCATAGATCACCTGCATTATATCCGGCCGGATATTCAGATCCGAAAGCAGATTATTATTCCTTGTGGGATAGACCCTGTTACTTAAGAAAATATAACTGATCTCACAAACCGGATCAACCCAGATAAATGTGCCTGTGTAACCTGAATGACCGAAACTTTCGGGCGAGGCGCTCTTTGCAGGATACGCTTCCTTTGGACCAAGTTCTGAATTGTTCAGAAAAGGTTTATCAAATCCAAGCCCTCTGCGGTTTTTGTTTTCAGGAAACTGTACACGGGTATACCTCTCCATAACCTCTCTGGAAATCAATTGTTCTCCTCCATAGTCTCCCATCCTTCGGTACAACTCAACCAACTTCATGAGATCATTTGCGGTTGAAAACAACCCTGCATGACCAGATATTCCTCCCAGCATGGCTGCTCCTTCATCATGCACTGTGCCATGCAGTAACTGCCTGCGAAAAAGAGAATCATACTCTGTGGGAATTATCCTTGTTGTCGGATACTTAAGATACGGGTTAAACCCGATATCAAAGGCTCCTATTTTCTGATAGATGTTTCTTGTCACAAATTCGTACCATTTTTCTCCGGTTAAAGCTTCTATTATTGAAGGTGCAATAATAAAAGTAAGATCGGAGTATACATACTTCTTTTCTCCAAGTGGACTCTTTTTTATCTCTTTAAAGATCTTTTCCCTGTAGTTTTTATTGATGAAAAGATGATCAGCAACTTTCACCGGATATCTTTCCGAAAAATCACTGTTGAAAATTTTTCTCTTAAAAACAGAATCGTTCTTTATAGTCTCCTTCCAGAATGGTATCCATGCTGTCAATCCTGATTGATGAGTTAAAAGATCCTTCATCAGAAGGTTTTCTTTGTCACTTTTTCTGAAATACGGAAGATAATAACCCAGGGTCCGTTCAGGAGTGAATTTACCCTCTGAATCCAGCAGCATCAAACCTGCGAGAGTAGAGGAAACCTTCGTAACAGAAGCCAGATCAAATAGATCATCTTCCCTGATAAGTATCCGGTTATCATAAGTTTGGTAGCCATAGGTCTTCTGAAAAACCACAATCCCTTTCCGGGCAACCATCACCAGGCACCCCGGAAATGCTTTTGCCGACAATCCTATGTTGACTACTGAATCGATTCTCTTTTCAAGTATTTCTGATCTTAATCCGCCGTTTTCAGGTAACCCGTACATTACCCTTAGATACCCTTTTGTCGTTATTCCAAAACCCGATGGCCAGGTATTATTGATTGTAACCGGCAACAAGCCACAACCTCCGATACCTCCAAATATAAGCTGGGCCGAAAGATCTTCAGTATGCTGGTTTTCCTGATACGACAGGATAAGTCCTTCTGAATCCTGCAGGGAAGGAAGCTTGTTAATGGCATAAGGATTTCCGAAATATGTTATTATAGTTTTGTTTGATTGAATCAGATTTCTTAAAAAACCGTCTAACTCCGGGTTAATGCCGAAATTAAAGTTAGGTCTCTGATCAGTTCCAAAAATACCTGCAATAACAAGATCGTATCCTTGAAGTTTTGAAATTAAGTCATCAACAGCTTTTGAATCGGATGGATTAATAAAAAAAGTATCAGCAGGATGATAATCAATTATCCTTTTCTGAAAGAGTGAAAATGATTTTCTGTTAATGGCGACAGCGGCGACTTTTATTCTCTCAAGGTTCTTAACAGGAATGATATTGTTCTTGTTGCTGAGAACAGTTATAGCATTGGCGTAAAGGTCCCGGATCAGAGCTTTGGCACTATTGGATGATATTTCTGATGTAATTTTTTCCGTCTTAATATTTTTCATCCTGTTTAACCCTGACCAGTATTTCATTGCAAGCACTTTCCTGCATTTCAGATTAATGTCAGGGATTGTAATTTTACCTTCCGACAGCTGTTTTTTAATTTCCCTTATTGCAGCATCCACATCGGTAACGAATTCAATAACATCATTTCCTGCAGCATACGCTCTTGCATCAGCTGCCCCGGGCTCAAAATATTTTGTAACGCCCTTCATATTCATGGCATCAGAAATAACCAATCCTTTAAATCCAAGTTGCTTTTTTAGCAATTCGGTAATTATCGGAGATGAAAGAGTCGAAGGCAGTTTTGAGGCGGGATCAAGTGACGGAAGGCTGAGATGTGCAGTCATTATGCATCCTGCACCTTCCTGTATAAGACGGCGGAATGGGAACATTTCCACACTGTCTAATCTGGCTCTTAAATGGCTGATTACAGGAAGATCAAGATGAGAATCGGTATTGGTATCCCCATGACCGGGAAAATGTTTGATGGTTGCCATAACACCATTATCCTGCATACCTTTCATGTACATTAAGGCTTTGGCGGTAACATTTTCCCTGTTTTCGCCAAATGACCTGTAATTAATTACAGGATTTGCCTGATTATTGTTAATATCAGCAACGGGGGCAAAATTAATGTGTACACCAAGACGTTTACATTGTCGGGCTATACATTTCCCCATAAGGTAGATCAGTGAGTCATTTTGCAACGCACCAAGGGTCATCTGGTATGGATATCTCTCAATATTGTCAAGCCTCATCCCCGGTCCCCATTCCGCATCCATCGAAATCAGAAGCGGTACCTTCGAGATTTTTTGATAATAATTTGTAAGCTCTGCCTGCTTCTCAGCAGTGCCCTGAAAAAAAACTATTCCTCCAATACCGAATTTCCTTATAAGATCTACCACCTCGACCTCATGAGACAGATCCCTGTTTGAATAAGCGGCAATCCATATCGATTGAGCAATCATTTGTTCAACCGATAAGGTACTAAGTACCGAGTCCACCCATGAATGATACATGTATTTTAAAAAAGGAGGTTCAGCTTCCTGAGCTTTTAATCCTGCAAAGAAGTTGATTGATATAACTGAAAGAATAATCCAAACAGATACTTTCCGTAAAGTCATGATAACGAGAGATTTAATTTTAAAAGAATGTCACATAAGAATAATACCCGGTTCAAAATTAGCAAAAAAAATGTCCATAAAAAATTGTTACATTTGTCCGCAACACGGTAATTTTTTCTGTAACAAAATCATTATTATGCATAAGATCAATGATTTTCTGGTAATGCTCGATGGTTATATTGGCGGGCATCCATGGTTTGTCATATTGTTGCTGGGAACAGGTATCTTTTTTACTCTTTATTTGCGTTTTCCCCAGTTCAGGTATTTCCGCCATGCTGTTGATGTAGTCAGGGGTAAATATGATCACCATTTGGATGTAGGTGATACTTCTCATTTTCAGGCGCTTTCAACAGCACTGTCAGGTACTGTGGGTACGGGAAATATAGCCGGCGTTGCACTGGCTATTCACCTTGGCGGTCCTGCTGCCCTTTTCTGGATGCTTGTAACAGCTGCAATAGGTATGTGTACGAAATTTGTAGAAGTTACAATCTCGCATAAATACCGCGATATATTACCTGACGGCACTGTTTCAGGCGGACCTATGTATTA
>DCVC01000158.1:12677-20551 GCA_002328625.1 Bacteroidales bacterium UBA2198 | reverse complement strand
GAGCCATCAGTAGCAGTAGCCCTGGCTGTTACAGTTCCGTCAGAAACAGCTTTAACAACTCCTGTTGAACTTATGGTAGCAGCACCTGTGCCGTTTGATATTGACCAGGTTACAGTTTTGTTTGTCGCATTGGAGGGTGATATTACTGCATTGAGCTGTAAAGTTCCATTGTAAGTGGTGATAGTTGTAATTCCACCGGCTCCGCTGACAGAAATCCCGGTTACCGGAATTTCCTGGTTTATAATGGTGTACTCATGTGCCCCAATGTCAGGTGTGGCATCACGTTGATTGCCGAAGAAGTCATCAGTGATAGTGCTTATGGATCTTCCTTTATTTATTGCAGGTGATGTACTTAAAAGTTTAAAATAATCTGCAGTTAATTTCCCTGCTCCCGTATTTCCGGTTTTAGCAAGTTGCGGATTGCCAATAATATCTCCTGCTCCAACAGCATCAGCATCGTATGATCTGTTATAAAAGTTATTATTGAAAACTACATCTTTATCTCCCTCAAAATAAATTGCTTGCAAATCATTTTCCTGAACAATTATATTATTTGCAAATGTTCCACTGGGATAACCTTCTCCTGATAGTTGCACACATGCAAAATAAACACTATTTACAAATGTATTATTAGCAATCAATGTTCCAACAAAACAACCACCATAGAAGTTTCTATGACATCCATAAACTATATTATTTATAAATGTATTATTTGCATTTTTAGGTACAGACGTTTCTTCCCAGTGTCCAATTCCTACCTGAGCTCCATCTGCCATATCTTTGGTTGTATATATTAAATTTCTTTGAACCAGACAATCCGTTGCATCTGATACGTATAGTGCTACTGAGTATATGTCATAAATAATATTATTCTCGATGGTTGTATGAGTGGCCTCGTATGTAGATATTCCTTCACCCCAAATATCATGAACAGTATTATACCGTATAATGGCATAATCAGGAGAACGTCTTGCTGATATTCCTGTACCCCAAAAATCAGCTTTTCCGTTTTCGTTATTCATGGCAGTGTTAAATACTTCACAATATTCAACAATACTGTAGTCCCCGGCAATTCCAATCCCAGCTTCCCAACAATCATGTATCTTACATTTACTTATTAAACAATTTGTTCCTACAACAATCAACCCTCCTCCTCCTTGATTAACTATCCCATTTATGTTACTGTTCCTAATTTCAAATCCATTAAAATGAATATAGTTTGAATGTATCACGACCAATGCGCTTCCATATCCAATTCTAACGCCTGTACCATCAATTATTGGTGATTCACCTGGATATGCCTTTATTACTATTGGTTTTTCAGCAGTTCCATTTACACCATAAACACTTAGTTGCTCATTATAAGTTCCAGTTCTTACATATAGAATATCTCCTGCTTTTAATTTTGATATTCCCTTATTAATAGTTTTAAGTGGGCTGTTAACTGAGCCAAAATTATAATCACTGCCTGAGGGTGAAACATAATATTCAGTGGCTAAAGCCAGTGAATGAATTATCAGTAAGATTGATAAAAAACAAATAATAAATTTTGTTTTGATGGTCGTTTGTTTAATGAATAACAGTATTATAAGGAGATTGTCTTTTATTTTCATGCTAAAAGGCCTTAGCTCCATCACATTTCTTGATTAGAGCTCTAAATTATCTGGTTGATGTATCTGTTTTAACGGCAAAATTACTGAAATATTACACACATATACTATCCGGAAACAGAATTTTTTCAAATCTTTTCATATCTTTTTGCCGTTGTTCCGGATAGACTTTGGTTCTTTATAGCTAAGTTGTTTATTGCCACATAGTATGAATAGAATTTGTCTTACTACGATAGGAATATTTTTATTTTTCTTTGTTTTTTTGTCAGGTTGTAATGATAAAGAAAAAAATATCAATGCTAATGTAAATCATACCTTTGAAATGACTGAAATTGACTGGGTGGAATTATCAGATAAAAGGATCTTCTTTGGACATCAATCTGTTGGCTTCAATATTATGGATGGTATCACTGCCATTAAAAATCAAAGCAGTATAAATTCATTTGTTGTTCTTGAGACCAGGGATGTCTCGGATTTTCGGGATCCTTTGTTTGCCCATTTCCGGATAGGAAAAAACACGGATCCGAAATCAAAAATAACCGATTTTGTAAACATCCTTAAGAATGGATTGGGTGCTTCCGTTGACATTGCTTTCATGAAACTCTGCTATATTGATGTGAATAGGCGGACAAATATCAATGAACTGTTTGAACTTTATAAAACCTCCCTTGATTCCCTGGAGACAGCATTCCCGGATATGAAGATTCTTCATTGCACAGTTCCTTTGACCATCAAATCAAAAGGAATTAAAGGTCTTGCCAAAATAATCCTTGGAAGGGATGATAATGTATACCGGAATAAGTACAATAAATTGATACGGCATCATTATGGCCCCAACGAAATAATTGATATCGCTGAAATTGAGGCGACAAACACTGATGGCTCCTGCAATACCTACGGGTGCGGAATTCCAGGCCTGATACCCGGGTATTCATCCGATGGCAGACACTTAAATCAACAGGGAAGCCTGTTGGTCGCTTATGAACTATTATCAAAACTAATGAAGAACTTATGAAAGTAAAGAAAAGGGAAGATAAAGCTCATCAACTTTTACTACAGATATTTCTCTCCTATTTCGCGGCTCCTGATTTTTATTGCCGGCACACCATACATCACTGTATTATCCTCACAATCCTTCAATAATAAAGCTCCTGCCCCGACGATTGAATGATTACCTACCTTCACTCTGTCTTTAATTGTTGCTCCTATACAGATAGCAGAAAATTCTCCCACCGTTACATATCCTCCGGTTGATACATTCGGACCCAGACTTGAAAACTTTAACATCTGCGAGTCATGGCTGATGCTCGCTTTTACATTTATAACTGCAAAATCCGCTATATAAGTATCACAATTAATAATTGCGCCTGCCATTATTATTACTCCCTTGCCAATCTTAACATTTTTCCCGATAACTGAAGATGGATGTATTGCTGTGACAAAATCAATGTCTGATATCATCTCCGATAATTGAATAAAGACTTTCTGCCTGTCCCAATTATCGCCAATAGCTATGGAAATTGCACAGTTTTTATTGTCAGAAAGTAAATCAGGTAAATCTCTTATTTTCCCAAGCACTTTATAACCAAAGGTTTCCTCACCTTTCTTTCTGAAATCGTCTAACAGGCCTAAAATCTGATAATTGCCCATTTTTTCAAAAATATCAATTACAATTTTCGAAAGCCCTGAAGATCCGATAATAATGACACTCTTTTTATACATGTAACCTGAATAATTCTTAGTCTGGAAAATTAGTCGTTTACCCGCAAATAATAAATATACAGATAACTTTATATTGAGACACTGAAATATTTAAATAATCTTATCAGAGATTATAATTCTGTAACTTTTTCAAAAATGAGCTTCTGAAATATTATGTTTTAAAATTTAAATTATTATAACAGCTCAAGGCAAATAGATAATCATTCCCTCATTCAAAATGGTTTTTTTTATTATATATTTGCATTTTGCCTGAAATAATCTAAACAAATGAATATTCCATTCTCAAAAGTACCTTTAGGCGGAAATGAATATAAATATATTGACGAGGTACTTAAGAGCGGATGGTTGACCACATCATCAAAAGCTCTCCGGTTTGAAAAGCTCTTTTCTGAATACGTCGGTGTGCGCTATGCCTGCGCTGTTAACTCATGCACATCAGCTTTGCACCTTGCCGTTGAAGCCGCCGGGATAAGAAAAGGGGATAAGGTGCTGGTACCTTCTCTTACATTCACCGCATCCGCCGAAATACTGCGATACATGGAGGCCGATCCTGTCTTTCTGGATGTGGAATACGGTACGGGACTTATATCACCTTCTGTTCTCAAAAAAGCCCTGGATAAACACCCGGATGTTAAAGCACTGATTCTGGTTCATTACGGGGGTCAGGCTCCATTGATGACTTCTCATGAAGGTGATGGTATACTGGATATATGCCGGCAGAAAAAAATTATCCTTATCGAAGATGCTGCACATGCCTTTCCTGCAAAGTTCAATGACAGGTTTATAGGTTCCTTCGGTGACATTACATGTTTCAGCTTCTATGCAAACAAAACAATCACTACAGGAGAAGGAGGGATGCTCGTTACCGACAATGAAGAGATTTACAAAAGGGCAAAAATAATGAGGCTCCACGGCATCAACCGCGATATTTGGGAAAGATTCACATCAAACAAATCTTCGTGGGAGTACGATGTTGTAGCCCCCGGATATAAATACAACATGCCCGATGTAAATGCGGCCATTGGGCTTGCCCAGCTCGAAAAAGCCGAATATTTCAGATCACAGCGACAGCGCTGTGCCTCATTTTATTACAATGAACTGAAAAACGTTCCGGAAATAGACCTCCCTGTGTGTGCCGGACCATTGGAGAACCATTCCTGGCACCTTTTCCCCATAATAATAAAACCAGGAGCAAAAGTAACCAGAAATGATTTTATACAGATGATGGCCGGTGAGTCAATCGGTACATCAGTTCATTATAAACCACTGCATCGCATGACTTATTACCGGGATACCTACAACCTGGTACCTGATGATTTTCCGGACACCGAGCGAATATGGAACGGCACTGTGTCGCTTCCGATTTACCCCGGTCTTAAAGATGATGAATTGAATTATGTATGCGGAACAATAAAGAAGATAATTCAGTAGTTATAATCTCTAAAATATTTATCATAAATTTTGTTACAGACTGGTTTTTAGTTTATTAATTTTATGTTTCTATTATCAACAATAGTTTTTCCTTTCAGTATGAGTAAAGTCTCCGACTCATCTAAGAAATGGCTCGATTTCGCAAGGGTTAAAGCTGTTGATTTTTTTCAGAGGTATTACATGCCGAGATGGATGGTCTTCGGGTTTGATAACCTTGTTATTTTCATCACTTTCATTCTGGCATACCTGTTACGGTTTAATTTTGTACTTGCTGATTTTGAACCTGGTTTAGCTGTTTACCATGCTTTAGTTGCACTGGCAGTTTATGCAGGCTTCGGACTTATATTCCGTTCTTTTTCAGGACTTATCCGGCATACGACCCTCACCGATATTTCACTTGTATTCGTTGTCACAACGCTCTCTTCTGTAGTACTGTTATTTCTTTCACTCATAAGCAGATTACTTGACCTGCCTCTCGTGCTGACAATTCCATATTCTATCATTTTGATCCATTATGGACTGGTGACGGTTCTGTTGTTTTTTATAAGGGTACTGGTAAAAATTCTTTTCATGTTTGCAACAAGCGATATGAAGGACAAGAAGAAAGTGCTCATCTATGGAGCCGGTGAGATGGGTTTTATAGTGAAGCGTGTTGTTTTAAGCGACCCCCAGAGCGGATTTACTGTTGCCGGATTCCTTGATCTGAATAAGAGACTGCAGGGGAAAAAGATTAACGGATTGCCTGTTTATAACCCCAAGATCCTCTCTTCACAGTTCCTTATCAAAAACAGAATTGATACACTGATCATTGCTATAAAGGATATCTCTCCGAAAAGAAAAAGTGAGATTATCCGGACCGCAATGGATTTTGGCCTTGAGATCCTTGAAACACCTGCGGTGGACAAGTGGCTTAACGGCCAGCTTCAGTTAAGGCAGCTGCAAAAGGTGAAACTGACCGATCTTCTGGGCAGGGATACCATTAAGCTTAACATGGATAATATCGGAAAAGGATTGAATCAGAAAACCATTCTGGTAACAGGCGCTGCAGGATCGATAGGTTCCGAAATTGTACGGCAGCTTGCAAGGTTTTCAACCAGAAAGGCAATTCTTGTTGACCAGGCAGAAACTCCCATGTTCCACCTGAATAACGAGCTTAAGGAAAGATACAGCAATCTGCAGTTTAAATTGCTTCTTGCCGATGTGACAAATGCTGAAAAGATGGAGTTAATATTTCAGGAATATAAACCTGAAGTTGTTTTCCATGCGGCAGCTTATAAGCATGTACCCCTTATGGAGGAGAATCCGCATGAAGCTCTTCGGATTAACGTGGGCGGCACAAAGATCATAACTGAACTCTCGGTAAGATTCGGGGTGGAGAAATTTGTTATGATTTCTACAGATAAATCTGTTAATCCTTCAAGCATAATGGGTGCATCCAAAAGGATCTGTGAGATGATTGTTCAGTCTGAAGCGCAAAAACCCGGAATCAAAACCCAGTTTGTCATCACCCGTTTTGGAAATGTTCTGGGTTCAAACGGGTCGGTGATCCCGTTATTCACCAAACAGATCGCTGAGGGAGGTCCTGTAACAGTAACGCATCCTGAGATTACACGTTATTTCATGACAATCCCTGAAGCCTGTGAACTCGTTCTGGAAGCCGGTTTTATGGGAAAAGGAGGTGAGATTTTTGTCTTTGACATGGGACAACCCATTAAAATTGTTGATATTGCCAGCCAGATGATAAAACTATCCGGATTTGTGCCTGAAAAAGAAATTCAGATAGTATTCACCGGATTGCGTCCCGGAGAAAAACTGTATGAAGAACTGCTTTCCAATAAAGAAAATACTCTGCCGACACACCATCCGAAAATCAAAATAGCACAGGTTGAGCAGCTTAATTATCCTGTTATTTCCATGAGAATTGATGACCTTCTCAATAGGCTGTACACTCTTTCAGATCAACAGGTGATCGAGTTTTTCAAAGAGAATGTACCGGAATTTCAAAGCACCAATGGAAGCTACATCAGGAAGTAAAATGAGTTCTTTGATATCTCTGAAAAAGGCACCGTTAAAGTGCCTTTTTTTGTGATCCTAAAGGGACTGATTGTTCTTAATCCTGTCTCATGGTTTCATTTGCAGGGAAATCCACTAACATACCCGGCACGATATTTTAATGATTGTCTTTCCAATCTTTATCATATCATTGTTATTTAGAAGTATGCCGTTCTTGTCTATCCTTTTTGTGTTTACCTCTATCCCGTTCTTAGAGAGGCGCCAGCCTTTTATATTGTCCCTCAGATACCATTGTCCGTCTCTTAAAAACCACTTTGTCACACCCTCAATTATGATACATTCAAATGTTCCATGATGTGCGCTGATATAATTGGTTGACTCCTCCCTCAAAGCTATATCATTGATAAACGGATCTTCTTCATTAAACCGGCCAATCGTTAACACATTCTTCTTCAGGTTCTTTGACAGATTCGAAAGATTATACTCACGGCCCGTCTCCGACCCTTCAATTATCTGAATTATCCAGCTTTGATTCCCAACCGGCAATTTTTCTGATTTTGCAACCAGTAACTCAATGATCTCATCCGTGGTCTGGTATCTTTTTTCAGGATCAGGATCGAGGCATTTTTTTATGATATTATACCATAGAACTGAATCAGTAGCTTTTCTGAAGCTCCTTTCATCCCAGTCTCCGGTGATTTTTTTTTCTTCAATAATCTTCGAATCGTCCTGAAACTCCTTGATATTTCCAAATGGCAATGTGCCTTTGGTAATTAATTCGTACATTATTACACCAAAAGAAAAAATATCTGTCGTAGGACCGGTACGCTTGTATGCAAGGGATTTCTGGCTCTGCTCGGGCGGAGAGTATGATAATGTTGCAAAGACTTTCAGTGAGTGTCCCCGTATATCAGTTTCGGTCAGCCTGTGCCTTAAATTGGCAGAAATACCAAAGTCGGTCAGCATGGCCTGGTCTTTATTAAACAGGATGTTCTCAGGTTTAATATCCCTGTGTATTATCCCAAAAGAATGAAGGGTGCTTATCCCATATAGTATTTGTATTCCAATATTGTTGAGAGCATTAACAGAATAAGAGTC
>DCVC01000158.1:0-12653 GCA_002328625.1 Bacteroidales bacterium UBA2198 | reverse complement strand
GGTAAAAGTTCCCATATCCTGTTCAGTTTTATTGCAAAATATTGCCCCTCTTTTATCGATTTGTAAACGCTGCCAAAACCTCCTTCTCCTATCTCTTTTTCAATGAGATAGGTGCCTGACGATAGTTTGAGATTATCTCCGGCCGATATTTTTACCTTCTGCAGCATTTATTTATTATAACTTTCTTCTTTTCTGTATATCAGTTTTCTATTCATATTCAAACCTGAAGATTTTGTTCCCAAGAATAATCCTGATCTTGTTTTCAAGAAGATGCTCGTTTTTCAATTGGATAAATGTTGATCCGTTTGAACT
Source organism: Bacteroidales bacterium UBA2198 (assembly GCA_002328625.1). GTDB lineage: Bacteria > Bacteroidota > Bacteroidia > Bacteroidales > VadinHA17 > LD21. The sequence continues at coordinate 12,341 of DCVC01000158.1, read as the reverse complement.
AAGGTCCTTTACGTACCATTGTCCGTTACCGTATTCAAACTCCGTGTGACGGGAGGCTGATATACTGTTATTTCCAGGATCGAGGATTGACCTGTTTATTATAATATACGTCTTGTCAAAATGAAGTTTTTTACCACTCACTTCATCGGTAAGACTGAACCCGGACCCGGCATCTGCCTGACTGCTGACTCTGAGATCAAATTCCCCGAATTTCCTTGTTTTATTTGGTACATCGGCAGATTGTGAAATTCCCGACTGATTGAAGATAAATATTTTATTACCTATAACCAGCCTTGCATTATTCTGGATCAGCATTTTATTCTTTGCCTGGATAAATGTTGAACCATTTGAACTCACATCTTCCGTAAATATTTTATGGTTCCTGAATCTCATCACCACATGCTGGTCACTCGAGATAGTCGAATTATCGGGATCCAAATGACCACGGTTCAGGATAACTTCAGGTTCATCGGAAGACTGTATCTCAATTATACTTTTGTCATCTTCTTTGATTAGCTTGAATTTAAATTCCGGCAATTCACCGGATTCCTGGCTCAGGCTGCTGATAGAAATGGTTTTACCTGAATCGAATACTGTTTTCATACTGCTCCCTGAAAAACCACAGTTCGGGCATGGAGAAGAACTGTCGGGTTTGATCCTTAAGGGGTACTGGCATTTCGGGCAAGTCTCTATATCCTTTTGTTTTCCATCATTTGTTTGTGGATCGTATAAGTAGCCTGCCTGAATTCCCATCCGGGTCTTTCCCGGGTCATTTTTTTTACGCGAACTCATTTTATCCTGTTTTCTCCCTCCGGAATCAGAATATGGAAGATCATTGCTCTTTTTCTTTTTGCCTGAAAAAATTTTTTTAAAAACTGATCCGGCCTTGTTAAGATTCTTTTTCATCATTTAATGGTTTATTTTCAAGGTATTTGCGGAGCTGATAAAATATTTTCAGTACGCGTATTCAGATTATCAATAGTACGTATAAGAGATACCATTTTGTTTTCTTCAATGTTTTTTACTCTGATGCTGACTATTTCATAATCTTTTATCTCTGCGTACTTTTTTATTTGATTCTTCAGACTGTCAAGTGAATGAAGTATGGATTCCAGCCTTTTGCTGTGCCTGTTATAAAACTCCGGCTGATACTCTGATTTGCCCGGTTGAACAGGTTCGATTTTGAGCTCGATCATTTCAATACGATCCAATGCTATCTTCAGTGCTTTCTTTGATTGTGCGGTATCGAGCATGGAAACATATTTTTCTGTGGCCAATATTCTGTTTTCTGTTTCTTCTTTTGGGCCGTGAATAACATTTGTATCAGTCAGATCATGATCATGAACACCTGTTGTGTCAGTTTGAGTTGTTGTTAAATCAGTCGCTATGTCAGCGGCTGACTTTTTACTGTCTTTATTGACAATTGAACGAAAAGTATTGTTTAAACTGCTGATAATGTTAAATCTTTTGTTTGCTAAAAATGCTCCGGTAACGAATAAGACCAGCAATATAAGAGTGATCAGGACTCTAAACCACTTCTTGTCGAAGATGTTGCTTCTGAATGAAGTTTTTGAGTCTGTATCAGTTTCAATAACATCAATAAGGACTGCTGTAATGTTGTCATGCCCTCCTGCATTATTTGCTGCGTTAATTAAACTCAGGCACGTTTCTTTGGTCGAATCGCTGAAATCGAGGATCTGCTGTATTCCCACTGCACTGAGCATTGAATTCAATCCGTCACTGCAAAGAAGGATCCTGTCTTTTTTCCCCAGTTTTATCCATTTAAAATCCGGTATGGGGTCCTGAAAGGTATCACCAAGCGATTGAAGCAGCAGGTTGCTCTCGCTGCTCAGCCTGGCTTCTTCAGGTGTGATCTCACCGCTTTTTACCCTGCTCCATACCAGTGAATGATCATCACTTAACGGCACCAGCTGGTCGTAGGTCTTATTATTATAATGATAGCATCTGCTGTCGCCGATCCAGGTTATGAACAAAGTGTTCTTAAAGATCCAACCCAATATTATGGTGGTCCCCATCCCTGTGGTCTCTTTATTCTTCTTAGCTTCCCTGATAATATTCGTATTTATCGATTGGATAATCGAGCTGAAGATCCTTTGCACCTGGTCGGGATTTTTAATATTGAACGGAATCTCTTTGATCCTTTCCTTCACAGTGCTCAAAGCTATCGAAGAAGCTACTTCTCCTGCATTGGTTCCCCCCATACCGTCTGCAACAGCAACAATCAGACCTCTTGAACCTGAAATACTGATCGTCTGATCGTTCACTTCCTGCCATTGTTTGTTCAGGTCATTTAAAATAATAAATGAATCTTCATTGTGATCTCTTTGTTTTCCAACAATAGTGTCCCCAAACACTGAAAGCTTCATACTCTTATATGAATGATCATTTAAACATTTCCACCGACTTAAGTGCCCATCTACCATCAACCTGAGTGTAAAATCCGGCGAGTCTCCATTCAATCTTTCCCGGATTAATAAGTCTTTGGTATAATGCACCTCCAAGTATTTTATTGTTACCCGGATGCTGATCCTCTATATAACTGACACCATCTGAATCCCATTTCAGATCGTCCACGGAAATTATTACATGATTAATGTCACCCTTATTCTCGGGAGCAGGGCTTGATGTATAAAAAATAAATAGTGTGCCTTGTTGAACAAGTTCTTCTGCAAAACTTATTCCTGTCGTGTCAGTCGTAAGAATAAACATTTCAACTCTGGCGGTATCCTTTGGCGGTCCTTCAATATTGATGACTTTTCTGTATTCAGTGTCATCAATCACTCTGTATCTCAAACCACTTATCCTTGGAGTATAATTATTCCTGTACTCCCTGAAATTAGGGTCACTTAACCAGGGGTATCTGACAAATTTTGGAAACCATAACCTGCCATTCTGCGAAAGAAATCCGACAGCGAATGTTCTGCCGAAGTAATTTTTACCATACCTGAATTTTGGCGCGCCATCTTTTGAATAAATAATATACTCCTGGCTGATAAGAAAGAATGTGGATTTCAATGCCTGATACTCAAGATTTTCCTGGCTCGGCACAGGTAAGTTTACCTGTGGTTTTTCCTGACTTTCGGCTGCAATGAACAAAAAGAAAAGGCCAAACGCTAAGTTCATTCTGTATGACATGCTATTTGATATTGGCTATTGGTACAATTCCGCCGATTGATGTACTCTCTCCCCCGTGTAACATTGAGAAAGAGATTATTCCAATACATTTAATGGTGTTTTCATCTATCACGAATGCAGGACCTCCTGAACTGCCTGGTTCGTAGTTCCTGTCCGTTATGGTAATGACTCCTTCAGGGGAGACCCCTGACCGGGCAACCCTTGATTCACTGAATAATGACTCTACATTTTTCCTGTCAGGCCCGCCCGAAGCCAGCGAATAACCGAAAACATAAAGCTTTTCCCCGGCTTTGAGGCTGGTCGACAATTCTTTATCATACGAGATATTTGAAATTAATGATCTTCCTGTATTGACATAAGCCCAGTCAGACTTGAAATCGCGAGAGGGGGCTCTTTTACGTGTGTATTTTGTAGCCCGGTTATCCTGAACATAAGGAAGAATGATATCATTTTCGCTGACTATCACATCGTCGTAATAAAATTCAATGGTGTCAATTTTTGAATAGGCCTTAAATTTAATTATAACTTCGCCTCCATTATTTTCGCAGAAATTAATGTTGTTTAGTATCTCATCTTCCGAAAACCTCCAGGCCTGGATGCAATGTCTTGCTGTTACCAGCTTCCCGTCGTCACACAGAAAAGCCGTCCCGACCCAGCTCTTGTTAAGGTTACCGCTGCTCCTGTCAGGATAGATCACTTTGATTTCGCCAACCTGAAGAAAATATATGTTGTCTTTGACGGCCTGGTAGATTTCAGTGTCTTTCAGGTCAGTTTTTTCGGCCAGGATTTGAATCTGTGTGTTAAGCATATTTATTTCTTCAATATGTTTCTTCTTTCCCTGTATAAGATCATTGAACATCGCAGCGCTTTTATTCATTTCCTGCTGATATGCAAGACTATCCTGTTCTCTTTTCATTTTTAATTCCTTATTGGCTGCCTCAATTGTTCTGAGCTGTTTATGCTGTGAATAGATGAACCAGGCGCCGGCAGCGCAAACCAGGATAAATATCGTTGCTAAAGTATATAATGCTCTCCTGTAAGGTTTTGATGCCTGGCTTATAACAAGGTTGATCTTTTTGGTGAATCCCAGATTTGATGTACCAGCAGGTGTAATATTGAACCTTAATCTGGGGCCCTCCAGTGAAAGCTGAATCTCATCACCATTATTTAACTGCCCTTCTTTGCCAATCGGCACACCGTTTATCAAACTGGGATTCGTGGAAGAAAGCTGAAGCAGAAAGTAATTGTTGTCTCTTCGTTCAATTGCGGCATGTTGCCTGCTGACAGTGGGGTTGTCTTCTCCATATTGTATCGTGCAGCTGCCTGACCTTCCCAATTCAATATACGGTACAACAATAGTTTCAAAATTGCCTGCATCCTTGTTCTTTGATGGAGATAAGTATTCAAGTGTATAGGCAGGGACATTGCCTCCGGTTAAAATCGTCATGCTTGTCTTTAAAACCTGGGTTGATTTTGCCATTATATGAAATTTTAAAGGATCATTAAGTGATTAAAATACAAACCAACTCTTAAACCATATCAAATATACTAAAAATGACTTAAAGAATAAGTATTTTCTGCGCCACTCTTTAAGAAATAAAACTTAATATTCAACAAATTGATGATAAAAAAAATTACGAAAAAGGAAATAAATTCAAAATAAATTTTAAATTTGTATATACAGTTTATCAATATAGATTATTTTTATAGGGCCAGCCCTCATTCTTAAGAGAAAATATAGTCTCTGAGAAGACAATTTGTACAGTTTCCAAGTCTGAATCTTACAGAAGCCTGATGATATGTCAATCTTGAATTTGATATCCGAAGAGAGCCAAAAAGCAATCTCAATTTCTCAGAAAATTGCCAGGGAATTTCAGAATGAACATTATTCAGGTCCGCATCTTTTGAAAGCTTTGTTGCATCAGGATGTCGGACTTACAGATATGCTTGTCAGAATGGGAAAAGACTTAAACTATCTCAGAGACTGGGCAGATATCAGGATGGAGGGGCTGCCAAAATCCGGCAGAGTTGAAGAAGATCCTTCAGGTGACAAAAAGATTCAGGCTGTTTTCGAGGAAGCCGATATTATACGCTTAAAACTATCAAGGGAGACAATAGATCCTGTCTGCCTGCTGGTTGCAATCTGTGAACCCAATATTGCTTTTACCGCTGATCAGCTTAAATCATTTATAATAACTCATAATGAACTTATCGATTTCATTCTGGCAGAAACTTCTGTCATTGAATCAATATCAGGCTCCACAGGGGGACAGAAGTCATTAAAAAAGACATCACAGATTAAAGCTCTGTTCAAGTTTTGCATCGACAAAACTTCTCTTGCAAGGGCAGGAAAAATTGACCCGATAATCGGACGGGATGCCGAAACACGTATCATCATCGAGATTTTAAGCAGAAGAACAAAACCAAACGTTCTTATCCTGGGCGATCCGGGTGTGGGCAAAACAGCACTTGTTGACGGACTTTGTCTGAATATCATTGATGGCAAAATACCTGCCAATCTTAAGGATGCTCTCCTGTTTGAGCTGGATTTAGGCGCTCTGGCGGCAGGCGCATCTTACAAGGGCGAAATAGAAGACAGAGTCAAAGGCATTATAAATGAACTTAAAACCTTTGAAAAAGCAATTCTTTTTATTGATGAGATCCACTCCTTATTTGATTCAACAGCCTCCCTGGGAACAGGTGTAATAAACCTTCTCAAACCTGAACTGACAAAAGGTGAACTTACTCTTATCGGCGCTACAACAAATGAAGAGTATCGCGAATTCATAGAGTCCGAAGAAGCATTTAACAGACGGTTTGAGGTGCTCAGGATCGAAGAACCTGATGCTGAAACAGGATTCAGGATGATAAAACACATCATGCCTCTTTACGTAAAACATCACGATATCACAATAACCGACGAAACAATAAAGGAATCAGTATTCCTCGCCAAAAGATACCTGAAAGAACGAAAATTACCCGATTCAGCAATCGATCTGATTGACCGCACAATGGCATCAATTAAGATCATGGATGAAATTTCCCTGACCGGCATACATGAGTTGAAAAATAACCTCGACTCAGTGATCAAGGAAAAAACAGATGATCCATTATCTGAATTAGCCTGGTTCGAAAATCAGCTTAAAAAGAAGATTAGCCCCATTCTGGGTGGTCAACTCGACCAGGCTGTTGTTAAATTTGAAGATCCGCAAAAATATTCCGGGCATCTGAAGAGCATTCTTGACAATCTTGAGATTCTTGCTTCAAACAAGAAAGGCACTATAGTCAATACAGATATTGCAGCTGTGGTATCAAGTAAAACAGGTATTCCGCTTGGCAAGATCCAGACGAGTGAAAGAGAAAAGTTGCTGAAGATCGAAGAATATCTTAAGTCAAGGGTGATCGGGCAGGATCATGCCATAAAATCTCTTTCTGAATCGATTCTCGAGTCCCGGGCAGGTTTAACCAAACTGGGACAGCCGATTGGCTCATTCTTTCTTCTGGGACCAACCGGCACCGGAAAAACAGAACTGGCAAAATCATTGGCAGAATACCTCTTTAATGATGAATCGGCAATGATAAGGTTTGATATGTCTGAATTCAAGGAAGAACATTCAGCCGCTCTCCTTTATGGTGCACCTCCCGGATATGTCGGCTACAAGGAAGGGGGCTTACTGGTGAATAAGATAAGAGAAAAACCCTATTCAGTTCTGTTGTTTGATGAGATTGAAAAAGCCCACCTGTCGGTTTTTGATGTATTCCTGCAAATTATGGATGAAGGAAAACTGCATGACCGACTGGGCAAAGAGGGTGATTTCACCAACTCAATCGTTTTATTTACTTCCAACGTTGGCAGCGATCTTATTATCGAGAAATTCAGCAGGGAGGGATTGCCCACTGCGAATGAAATGATGGAAGTTATGAGCAGGTATTTCAGACCCGAATTCCTGGCAAGGATAACGGAAATCCTGCCATTTGCACCCATTACTGAAGAAAACATTGTCAAAATATTCGAAATACATCTGAGAAAATTTGTTGACCTGTTGAAACAGAATGAAATAGAGATCACCATCAGTAATAATGCAAAAGAAAATCTTGCCCTGCTGGGATATTCTCCAAAATATGGAGCGAGACCTGTTACCGGAGTTATTCGTAATTATTTAAGAAGGCCGGTCTCAAGGATGATCATTTCAGGAGAAGTAAAAGCCTCTGATAAATTGAATCTTGATCTGAATAAAGAAAATGAACTGGTTTGGAACGTGAACCGTGATAAATAATAATTTATACTTTAAATACAAAAACTATGTTGAATGAAGTTGAAATTGGAGGACAACTGGTGCCTCAGCAATCATTCGAAGCGATTGCAAATATTTCTTCGAATAAAACGCTTCTGGTCCAAAAACTGACCAGCAAGCCCACAAAAATTGAACCGGTCAAGGGATTAAAGACCATTGATGAGGTATTTGATCATTTCAAGCCAAACCTTGAAATTGAGTTTGAAGATGAAAATGGCGCACTCCGTAAGGAAGAATTAAATTTCAGGAGTCTGTTAGACTTCAAGAAAGAGGGAATAATTAACCAGAGTGACTTTCTCAAAAAGCTTCAGACGCAACAGGATGCCTGCAATGCCATTATCAGGAAACTCAAAACCAACAAAATTCTTAAAACTGCTTTTCAGAATCCTGAAGCCAAGAAGAACTTTCTCCAGGCTCTGCAGGCTTTAATAAATGAAATTGATCAGGCTAATTCATAAAAACTATACTACGATGGCAAAAGAAGTAGAAAAACAAGATATTAACCCCGAAAAAGAGGCTAAGGAAAAAACCAGGGCACCTGAGAAGATTAAGGTCGAAGCTGTACCCCTTGAAAATGCTGTTGAGGCATTAATTGATTATGGCGGATTTGATCTTATTAAAGAAACCATTGATGGAGCAGGTGCGATGGATCCTCAGGCAAAAGCCAGAAAGAATATTTTCCTGACGGAATCTGCAAAGAAGGCGGATAGGGAAAAGCTGAAGAATAGTTTATTATTGTGGATTGAAGTAATATCTGCTCATGAAAATGTTGCTGATATGATTTCAGCGTCACAGGAAAAGTCTGAGAGCGCAACAAAACTTCTTAATGAGAATCTCAGGAAGGTCTTCAAAGAGACCCGGGAATTAGAAACCAATTACAGGTCGGTTGCATTGTTCTATAAAAATGCCGAAAAAGACAAGATACGGAACATTACCATCTTCAATACCGACCCCGAGAAACTAAAGGATATGGAAAATACTCTGGTTATTGATAAGATAGCTGCTGAGTTAAAACAGAATTTCGACAGGCTTGATTTAAGAGAAAATTACTCATTGCTGGTAATCCCAGGTTATCTGGGATCAGGTCAGGCAGTTGAGAAATGGGCGAAAATCGCATATAATAACAAAGTGATTCTAATAACTGATTTCCAGCATCTTGATGACCCTGAGGCAGTTATAGAAGAGTTTGATTTGGCCGGTTTAACAGGAGGGGAAATTCATAAATCGAATGCCATAATAACCTGCAACTGGATTGTCGGTAGAGAGAAATATGCCGAACTGGATGAAGAGGACCATTTGTTTGTACCTCCTTCGACAGCCCTTGCCGGAAAAATTTACAGCACCCTGATTGCACAACCGGTGGCAGGGAAAATGCATGGCGGTCTTAGTGAAGTGAACGGTGTGAAGTTTGAACTGAAGAAGAGTGAAATTACTGAACTCGAAAAACGTGGCCTGGTTCCAATGGTCCATGAATGGGGCAAAGTTATGGGAATGTCGGCCAAAACACTTTATAACGGAAATGATATAGGTCTGCAAACATATTCCGTTGTAAGAGTCTTTGATTATGTTGCCAAAGTGCTTATCGATTTCCTGAACCGGCAGGCATTTGTAAACTGGACACCAAAAGTTGAAAAAGACCTGCGAATGGAAATAGGACGCTATCTCGATAGTATAAAAGGGCATGATAAGATTATTGAAGCATTCTCAATTATAGGCCTTAAACAGGATAAGGATACCAAGATCATTAATCTGGATATCCATATTACTCCTTTTTTCCCGGCTAAGAGCTTCCTGCTCAGGTTAGGCGGGACAAAAGGAAATACAGCTGAAGAATGGGTAGCTGAATTCTCGGAAAAATAACCAAACAACATTAGTGTTAAACCTTAAAAATTTGAAAAAATGGCATTTGCAGCAAGACTCGATTTGGATCCGTTGCAGGACGTAAGATTAGTTGACTTCTCTTACAGCCTTAGCAGGGACTATGATCCCACAGGCCGTCCTTCGGGCGGTGTAAGGGGAGGTGTGATTCAGATTACTATTGAATCATCCGGAAAAACAGATATGTTCGCATGGATGGTTGATCCTTTCCAGACAAAAAGTGGAAAAATAAGAATTATGGACGAAACTACTGCCGGCTCTTCTCTCAAGGAGATATCTTTTGAAGAAGCTTATATTGTGGAATATAGTGAGAGCTTTCACTGGCAGGGAGGCGATAATATGATGGAATCCTTTACAATTTCTGCCAAGAAAATTGATATTGGCGGAAATCCATTTGAAAATGAATGGCCGGATAAATAATTGTAATCTTCATTAATTGACCTAAATTGGCACAACATGTCAAACTTATAGTGAAAATAGGAGGAAGTAAAATTTCTCCTATTTCTTACTGCTCTATCAGCCAAAGGATAGACTGGCACCATAACTTTGAAGTTTTGCTGCCGGTAGAAGGCTTTTCCAAAAATAACAGAACTATACTTGATCAGGCATCAGCCTTCATCGGTAAAAAAGCCGAAATAGCTTTTAAAGTGAATAAACCACAGGAGGATGCAAACCAGAACGAATTTTATGGTATAGTAACTGAAGTAAGCCTTACCCGCAGCAACATGGGAAACAGAGAAGTTCTGATCAGAGGACAAAGCCCTACTGTTCTGCTTGATGGCCGTCCTAATTGTAAATTTTATTTTCAGAAATCGTTGAAAGAAATAGTTTCAGGGATCCATGATCAGGTAACTCAAAATGATCTGAAAATAAACAGCAATCCAACGTTCAAGGAGGATATCCCTTATATTGTACAATACAAAGAGAGTAACTTCCACTTTATGAACCGGATAGCCGACAAATACGGAGAGTGGTGTTTTTACGATGGTAAAGAATTGAACTTCGGCAGACTGAATAAAAATGACAACTCAAAAAGGGCAAAAATCCCTATTGACAAATGTCTGTCAGACTTTGAGTTTTCTCTGCGTATTCAAAATGTTAATTATAAGGTTATTACTTATGATTACCTGAAAAACCTTACATATACCCAGGAAACAGGCAGTATCCAGATAAATGACCTTGATAATTACGGAAATCAGACTCTTTCTGAATCAGACAAAATTTTTAAGCAGAAAAACACATTTTATTCACCAGGGTATTTTAAAAACGAAAAAGATTTCATTGACAAAACAGAAACAAGAAAATTTGAAACAACCAAGGATTTAATTTCTGCTGATGGTGTTTGTGATAATCCCTATATCAATGTGGGTTCAATAATCGAAGTAACAGGAGAAACTGCGAATCAGGAAAACTATGGGGATTTTATTGTTACTTCATTGAACCACAGCATAGATGTGACCGGAAACTACGTCAATAATTTCACCGCAATACCGGCACAATCAAACATTCCCCCCCTTAACAGAAATGTCTCTTTGCCAACTTCCGAGATCCAACCCGCTGTGGTCACAGACAATAATGATCCGGAGAGGCTTGGGCGAGTAAAAGTAAAATTCTTCTGGCAAACCGAAGGCGATGATTTTCCCTGGCTGCGGCTTATCCATCCATATGGTGGCAAAATGGAAGGCTCTGATCAGCATGGCTTTTATTTCATCCCGGAAATAGGAGATGAGGTAATGATCGGATTTGAAAATGATAATCCCGACAAGCCATTTGTAATCGGGAATATGTATCATAAGAACTCTAAACCCGATCATTGGCATGATGCAGATAATAACATGAAATCGATCAGGACACGCAATGGCAATCAGATCATTTTTTCAGACGAAAATGGGAGTGAAGAGATACGGATCTTAAATGCCAATGATAATTCCCCTACCAATGAAATCTCACTTAGCATGAGCAATAGCGGGAAGATAACCATTAAATCGGAGGGGGAGCTTGAAATCTCGGCAGAATCTATAAAAATATCAGCACGCAATGATATCACAGTTGATTCCGGCCAGAAAACAAAATTTACTGCAAACGATTACCAGCTTGACGCCAATAATGGTATTCAAATGTCTGGCCAGCAGCTGGAGCTTGAAGGAACCAACACTGTTATGAAAGGTACAGCCGACCTGAAAATGGAGGGAGCCAGCACATCTGTGAAGGGTACTACTGAACTCAAAATGGAAGGAATCCAGACATCAATTGAAGCTACTGTTCTGAAAATGGAAGGCAATGCACAAAGTGAACTGAAAGGCGCAATGGTAAAAGTAGCAGGAAATGCTACTACCGAAATAAAAGGAGGAATTGTCAGAATCAATTAAGAGATTCAAACTTGAAATACTTTTACAGCATACCGTTTGATGCAAAGTTATTAATTGAAAAACAGAAACATCCTTTATGTGAGATAAAAGAATCAATTCAGATGAACATTAATCTGATAATAAAAACCCATATACGGGAATGCAGATTCAATAGTTCATATGGTTGTTTTATCTGGAATAAGGATTACAGCACTGTTACTAACGTTTCAAAATGGAAAGATGAATTAAAATCATTGATGCTTATTTCGATAGAAAAGAATGAACCTCGTATTGAAAATGTCAAAATCAATCTTGATGTTGCGGAAGCAGAAATATGGGAGAAATTCAGAGATCAGCCTTTAAGGTTGAAACATAAGATTACAATAAGTATTACAGGTATTATAAAACATCTAAACGAACCATTTGAACATTTTGAATTTTTGTTTTTCAGCCCCTTGTCGATAGGATAAGAAATCTCATGGATTTAAAAAAGAATAAAAAAGAGGTGATAATCAGCAGGTTGAAGAAAACTGCTGCAAAGATATGGGATTACAGGGAATCGGAAACAGAGGGTTTCGATCCGGTGGTCGATCTGTTGTTCGGAGCCTGTGCCTCAGAGTTTGAAAGGCTCTCTACCGAGTTGTACATTTCACAAACAAGAATA
>DCVC01000377.1 GCA_002328625.1 Bacteroidales bacterium UBA2198 | reverse complement strand
AAAGCTTATGAATCTGATCCTCTGCCAATTACATTGCCTGTTCAAAAATATTACGATGGAATAAACAACCAGGTTTATATAGTTGAAAAAACAAAAGATCCCGTTGATATTTCAACAATAATCGAGTGGGTAAAGAGCGAAAACAAAGCAACCAAGGTCCAGGTTTCCGCTACTGAACTGCTTGATATTATACCTTCACGCACTATAAGAATCCCGGTGGATTCAGCCGGAGTAATAGCTTCCGGTACCGTTAAACCTGAAGATGCCGATAAAATAGTTCCTTATATAGATATCAAACTCAAAGGGAATTATATCCTTAAGAGTCAGCTTATCATCCTTGATATCCTGGCTAGTAATAACTGGAAACGCCCCATTTATTATGTAACGGGATATCACAATGATGCATTTGGGCTTGAAGAATATTTTCAGCTTGAAGGACTTGCATACAGGCTTGTGCCAATTAAGTCACACAACAGGGGCTGGGTGGACTATGGCAGGATTGATACAGATATCCTTTACGAAAATATTATGACAAAATTTGTTTGGGGAGGCGCAAACGATTTGAAGGTAAATATTGATTATAATCACCTCAGGACTCTTATTGTCATCAGGGCAAGGCTTGCCTATGCAAGGCTGGCAAAAGCTTTGGTTTCGGAAGGCAAAGAAGAAAGAGCTCAAGAAGTTCTTGACCGTTGCATGGAAGTACTGCCTGTCGGGAATATACCTTACGATCCTTACTTCCCTGATATAATTGAAGCCTATTTTGCCGCAGGAGCTTCAGACAAGGCTGTCAGTCTGACAAATGATCTCAGCAGACACTATTTTTCGCGTCTCGATTATTTTCTGAAGCAGGATCCATATATAATCATATCAGCGGAGTACGAGATTCAGACAGCCATACAGTATACGTCCAGAGCTGCATCCGCTTGTCAGGCAAATGGTAAAACAGAGTTGGCAGAAGAGATTAACAGTAAGCTGGAAAAATATTACGCAAACTATGTAACTAAACAACAATCTGTTACAAGATGACGTAATCAGGGGAGTGAAGAAACAGTGCTTTTAACTTTCTGTTTAAGATATTTTTCAAGTAAAAAATAAATATTTTCGGGATAAACCGGCTTCAGGATATATTCACTGCAACCTGCGATGTAGGCTTCTGATTTCGTTTGCTCAGAGGTATAAGCAGTCAGCATTAGGACAGGCACATTTCTTCTTTCCTTTTTGAATATTCTGGTGCAGTCAATTCCATTTATCAGTGGGATAAGGAAGTCCATGATCACCAGATCGATGCGGGCTTCTTTATTATTGGTTAGGTAATCAACAAAATCTTTACCGGTACGGAATTTTTTTACTTCAGCCCCTGAACTCTGAAGCAGAGTTTCATAATACCTCATCGAAGGTACGTCGTCTTCAACAATAACAATAATCTTGTTGTTTAGTTCTAAATTACTGAAATTCAGGGACATTGCAGTTTTGCTTTATGCTCGTACAAATTTATTACAAGATACAAATCACATTTTAAATAACCCCCTCAATTATTAACAAATTTTCAACAATTTTAAAGACAGAATTAAGAAAGTAGTCTAACGGCATTCCCAGCTTATCCTGGTATTTCCATTAATCACATCTGGAGTTGTTTGTATTGCTATCAACTTGGCATCGCAATACTCTGTTTCGGGCCCCTCCTGGTCGACGATTCCATTCACATAGGTCACCTGCCTGCAGATTTTACAATTGTTAAGGACCTCACAGGATGTGAATGCCCACGCAAGAATCAAAAATGCACAAAAAAACAGCAGTTTCCTTTTCATAAAGAATATTTTTCAAACAAATATACAAAATCTCCTGCCTGTTAGATTGGATTTTAACCAAAAAGGTTGCATTGTAATAAATATTAAATACATTAATGCAGCAATTTATTAAATACGATGTCATTTAACAGGAATGAAAACAAAAACGGTAAAAAATCAATAGTCATGGAAGATTCTAAAATGAAGAAACATGTAATGGTTGTTGGGGCTATACACATTGGTTTTGGAGGCCTCGGTCTGATTGCTGCACTGGCTGTCTTTTTTGCACTGAATTTCGCCAAGGGATTTGTGGTTGGTGAAGAAATTCCGAATTTGGTTTTGGGTTTCTTATCACTAAGTATTCCCCTTTTAATAGGGTTTATGTCAACCCTGGGTTTGATTGGAGGCATCGGACTACTGTCCTTTAAAAGCTGGGCGCGATACCTGATAATTGTTGTTGCCGCTCTGGGGTGCCTGAACATTCCCATTGGGACACTTAAAGGAGTCTATTCTTTGTGGGTTCTTTTACAGGATGATACGGTAAAATTGTTCGAAAGGGCATAAAAAATCCTGTCACCCATATAGCAGGGATGCATTGGCAGAACCGGTTATCAGGACCGGCTCTGCATTTTTTTTCATGATTATTTGACAGGCAGAGTTCTAATTTCTAAATTGTCGGAAAATCTGATGATATGGCTGACAATAACAAGATAATTTTTTCAATGTTCCGGGTGGGGAAAACATTTCCGCCACACCGCCAGGTGCTTAAAAATATTTCACTTTCATTTTTTCTTGGAGCTAAAATCGGAATAATAGGGTTGAACGGATCAGGCAAATCAACTTTGCTGAAGATCATTGCAGGACTTGAGAAAGAATATCAGGGTGAGGTTACCTTCCTGTCCGGCTATTCAGTGGGTCATCTGCCGCAGGATCCTCTTATTGACGATACCAGGAGTGTAAGAGAGATAGTTGAGGAGGGTGTAAAAGAAGTCATGGATATTTTAAAAGAATATGAGCAGATAAATGCCAGATTCGGGGAACCTGAAATATATGAAAATCCTGATAAAATGCAGGATCTTATGGAGAGGCAGGCTCTTCTTCAGGAGAAAATAGATTATCATGATGCCTGGAATATCGACCATAAGCTTGAAAGAGCAATGGATGCCCTCAGATGCCCGGACAGTGATGCCAGGGTAAATATATTATCAGGTGGCGAGAAGAGAAGGGTTGCATTATGCAGGCTTCTTCTTCAGCAACCGGACATCCTGCTTCTTGATGAACCGACAAATCATTTAGATGCTGAATCGGTTCAATGGCTTGAAACAACACTTAAACAGTATCCGGGCACAGTTATATGCATAACACACGACAGATATTTCCTTGATAATGTTGCAGGGTGGATACTTGAGCTGGACCGCGGCGAAGGCATACCCTGGAAAGGTAATTATTCATCATGGCTTGAACAGAAGGCAAGAAGGCTTGAGGTCGAAGAAAAGGGAAACATAAAAAGAAGGAAAATACTTGAGAGAGAACTCGAATGGGTAAGAATGTCACCCAAAGCGCGTCAGGCAAAATCGAAAGCCAGACTGGGAGCATATGAAAGCCTTCTTAACCAGGATGTTAAAGCAAAAGAAGAAAAGCTTGAGATGTTCATACCAAATGGTCCAAGGCTTGGTGACAAGGTAATCAAAGCCACTCATGTTGCAAAATCATTTGATGAAAAGCTTCTTTTTGATGATCTTGAATTCAATCTGCCTCCTAACGGCATAGTTGGTGTCATAGGCCCTAACGGCGCGGGTAAAACAACTCTTTTCAGGATGATAATGGGCAGGGAGAAAGCCACGAAAGGGGTTTTTGAAGTGGGAGAGACAGTTGTTCCTGGCTATGTTGACCAGGAGCATTCTGCAATCGATCCTGTAAAAACTGTTTACGAAGTCATTTCCGGTGGACAGAATGATATTATGGTTGGTAACAGGTTTATGAACGCAAGAGCTTATGTTTCAAGGTTTAACTTCACAGGATCAGATCAGGAAAAGAAATGCGGTGTGCTTTCGGGCGGTGAAAGAAACAGGCTTCATCTGGCCCTTACTTTAAAGTCGGGAGCAAACGTTCTGCTTCTTGATGAACCGACAAATGATATAGATGTAAACACCCTGCGGGCTCTTGAGGAAGGTCTGGAGAACTTCGCCGGGTGCGCAGTGATAATCTCACACGACCGGTGGTTTCTCGACAGGGTGGCAACACATATCCTGGCTTTTGAAGGAGAATCACGGGTAGTGTGGTTTGAAGGAGCTTACTCGGAGTATGAGGAGAACTACAAGAAGAGGGTAGCGGATACGACGCCGGTGAGGATCAAGTATAAGAAACTGGCATAACGGCGTGACGGCGCAAAGGCACAACGGCAAGGATTAATGGATCCCCTCCAGGGAGGGGCCAGGGATGGGTTTTAATTATGCTTTGTTGGCTTAACACACAAATAAGTCTGAAATTAATTGCGGATAGCCAGTGAAATATCAGACTTGTATTGGCAGGTAATGCAAAAAAGTTTCTAAATAAATAAGATAAAATTTTGCTGTTTCCGCTGATCCGGGAGAAGCTATCATTTGTCAGGTTTTTCTGATGGGTCGTCAAAATCATGTGTAATGGGCATACGAACCAGATTTTTCTTTGTATTTTTACTCCGGATGAATACTTAAACAAGCTTATTAAGTTCATAATTCACTAACTAAAAAACCAAAAGCGATGAAGAATTTGAAATTTCTGATTACCGGCCTGCTGATAGCGGCTTCATTGGTTTCCTGCAACAAGGATCCAAAAGAGAACCTGGCTCAATTGATAACTAATGGTGGTTTTCCGACTACTTTTGTGACAGCAAATAATGGCGGAAACGTAACCTGTGCAGAAGTAACCTCAACAACCGGATGTTCATTCACCTATTCAAGTGGTAAGATTGATTATTACGGAGGCGGAGGCGGCACCGTTGATCCGATAACATGGACCACTGATGGCACTTATGTGAACTGGAGTTCATCTGTCCCGGTCAAGATTGCTGTAATTGTAAAAGGAGGGAATAACGCAGCAGTGTATTTCTCGGGATGCGACAATTGCGTTACAGAAGGTTCAGGATTGTCTGCTCCTATTAATCCCAAAAACGGCAAACCTTACGGTCTTAGCAACATTACCTTCTGCTATTCCACCTGTGAGGGAGGAAATGGCTGCCAGACTGCTTTTGCACGTAAATCAAATGAAGATTTCAGAAAATGTTTCCTTGATTTAGGGTTTAGCAGGTGGGGCTGGACGAACGGTCCTTTTTGGCAGGGGAACTCTTATGATCTTGATATTTACGCAGGTGCAGGACAATGTGATATAAACAAAGGAGAGAAGGTAGGAACATTAAGTGTCTCTTTTTCAACTGACGGGACAGCAACTGTATCATATGAAATTTATTCAGGATACGGTTTGTCGGAAACTCATTTATATATAGGAAGTGACATGCTGCCTCTTCACAATGGCAATCCTACCGTGGCACCTGGTCAGTATCCATTGAAGCATGAAGACCTGAATGGAGCGTCAACGGACCATTATACCGTTACCGGCCTTCCAACCAGTGGTCCGTATTGGATAATAGCACATGCAGTGGTTTGTGAAGAATCATCCGATTAAGGATGTATTACTCTGAAGCAGCCATGATAAAATAGATCACAAACAAGAATGGTTATTTTCAAAATTATGGGTGTTCAATACGACTGCTGAAAATATAAAAATAAACGTATAAAATACAAATAGAAAGGGTGCCTGTCAAGGCGCCCTTTTTTTATTGCCCCGGCCCGGATTCCGGTAATATTACGAGCACCGAACTGCGGGAGGTCTTGAGTGCCACAGGTGCGGCTTATTTAAAAAGGATAAGTTGCCACCGGCTTCGGGGAACGTGTGACAATATTACAAGGAGATTCCAAATTTAGTCAAGGGCGAAGTGAAAGAACTCTGAATATCGGTCGTTAATTATTGGCTTAAAAACAAAATATTCAGTGTCAATTTTAAGCTCGAAAGCCAACTTTGCTTACGAATTGAAAGTTGCTGAATACCGCCCGTACGTCAAATAATATGCAATGTTCGTCAAAGAAAATAATCTGTTCGTCAAAGATAAGATCTGTTTGTTAATACAAATATCACAAATCTGTAAAGTAGATTTGCACATATCTAAAGTAAAGCAAATGTTTGACCCGAAATACACAATTATTAACTTAAATTTATTCTGGTATGAAAAAACTAAACTATTTATTAGCGATGCTGTTTATGGTATTCGCTGTTGTGTCATGTGACTACTACGAACAAGGGGGTAGTGTCTTTAGGGATCTTGATAACGAAGGCAATCCAATTGGATTGTTATCATATGACAAAATTTCTCTGGTAGAAAATTGGAAATCCGGTGATGCAGCCTTCGAGTGTGGACAAGCAGGAGGGACCTGCTGGGATTTTGCTTTAAAGGTTGACAATTGGGATGAGGACAATGGCATGGATGGCGAATATTACTACACAGATGATGAAACAGATATTACTAACACCATCACTATTTCTAATAGCAGTGGAAGTACTTTCGACTGGGCTTCTATTTGGCCCGTATGCAAAGTAATAGTAAAAGCCGGTACAGAGGCTTTCATCTACAATTATGAGGGTGCATTTGGAGATGTACAATTAGTGGCCCCTGATGGCAAAGACATCAGTCATGTGACCTTCTGCTTCTCAGAACCCGGCATGTGCTACGAAGAAGAAACCGCCTGGGCTGAGGGTACACGCTATGTTAAGAAAGGCAACTGGGCAATGTATGTTGACTATTATGGAGTAGAAAAAACGGTTAACCTCATCGCCGACTACACCAATTATGTAAATGCCGGAACCGTAACATTCTCCGCTCCTGTTGACGGAAAGGTAACAATCACTGTCAACCTTACCGGTGGTGCTATCTTCTATTATGACCTGAACGATCCTCTTTATGACAACAACTTGAAAGTTCAGGATTATGATAAAGCTCCGACCAAAACTCCGTCTCCCGGTCTGTTTAAATGGAAAACCAATATTGAAACTGGTTCTATAACAGGTAGTATAGTTGTTCCTGTTAAAAATTTCTACGGCGTGCATGTCGATATAGCACTGCCGGTTCCATGCACTACTCCGTAAGTTGTAAATTAATGATATAATATCTCCGAAAGAGGTTTAAGAGAATAAAGAGGGTGTCTGAATAGGCACCCTCTTTTGTTTTGGATGGAGCGCCGCAGGCGCATCATGATTGTGGGAATAAGCTGCCGTTGGTTTCAAGTCGGTATGATGACATAATTAAGAGATTCCTCACTCATCCCGCAAGCGAGATTCGTTCGGTCTGTCATTCCGGGCATGAGCGAGGAATCTTCCACTCCTCTAACTATTATGCCTCATTGCTGTTCTTCCGNNTGCCTGTCTCAAAACTGTATTGATTTAACAGCACATAATGTGTATTTTATTAAATGTTCTCATTGTTAGTTTTATGAGGGGCTTCTATTTTTCCATCAATGTTTAATTCTTTCCACTCCGGATTAAATTTATTAATCAGAGTATTTTTCTTAGTCCGTGAATATGCTTTTAACTGCTTCTCTCTGGCAATAGCTGAATCGATAAAATCAAATTTTTCCAAATTGTCGCATATTTAAAATATGATATTACCGGTATTAAGAGATTCCTCACTCATCCCGCAAGCGGGATTCGTTCGG
>DCVC01000204.1:2243-5315 GCA_002328625.1 Bacteroidales bacterium UBA2198 | reverse complement strand
TCAAAATGATACGAAATAGCAGGAAAGTAACAAAATGATTTTCAATGTCAAGGTTAACCCTGACAAATAATTGGTTACGAATTATTTCGTCAGCCCTTCGGGTGATTAATTCATGTTTATGAATTAATCAGGTTAAATTAATGTTCAGAGTAAAAAAAGTGGCACCCGTGAGCACCACTTCCTTATTGAAAAATGAACTTAATAATTAAAGATTCAGGGTAAATCTTTTGAATGCAGTAACTGTCAGCTCTTTATCAACCGACTGAAGATATTGTTTGATTGTCATCTTGCTGTCTTTGACAAAATCCTGATTTAGCAGGGTGCTCTCCTTAAAGAATTTGCCGAGTTTGCCTTCCGCAATTTTTTCAAGCATATTTTCAGGTTTTCCATCACGACGTGCCTGTTCCTTTCCGATCTCAATCTCCTGTGCAATTACTTCAGGGCTGACATCAGCCTTGTCAATGGCAACGGGGTTCATGGCAGCAACCTGCATTGCAATATCCTTGTAAACCTGCAAATCAAGGCCTGCTTTTGTAAAACCTGCAAGAGTGGCAAGCCGGTAGCCCGGATGAATATATGACTGAACATACGGAGCTTCAACTTTATCAAAATATGAAAGTTCCAGCTTTTCCCCGACAATTCCGATATATTCCACAACCTTGTCACCCACGGTTGCTCCGTCCAAAGGCTGTGATTTAAGATCGTCAAGGTTTGCAGGGTTTTTGGAAACTGCAATATCAAGAATCTTATTGGCCAGGGCAATAAAATTGTCGTTTTTTGCCACGAAATCAGTTTCGCTGTTCAGTACGATCAATGCGCCAAGCTTTCCGTCCTCCGAGACTTTTGACAAGACAACACCTTCTGCAGCCTCCCTGTCGGCACGCTTATTGGCGACAGCCTGTCCTTTCTTGCGGATTATTTCGATAGCTTTGTCAAAATCACCTCCCGACTCTTCAAGAGCTTTTTTACAATCCATCATGCCCGCGAGGGTCACTCTTCTCAGTTTTGCAACATCTGCTGCACTTATTGTAGCCATTATGATTCTTTTAGTATTTGTTATTTTCCCTCTTTTCTATAATTCATCTTCATCCGTATCATCTATTTCAGCAATGATCTCTTCTTCTTCTCCGGCTTCTTCTGTCTGTACATCCTCATCAACTTCCACTTCCTCCTCTTCCTCTACTATTGCTTCAATGAGAGAAGGAGGCAGATCTTTTGTCTCAAGCTCATGACGGATGATTTTCTTATCTTTCAGTCCGGGCTCCTTGTCTTTTTCCATCTTCCTCTCGTTAAGACCTTCTTCAATGGCCTGGCACAAAATGTCAACAACAAGTGAAATGGACTTTGATGCATCATCATTGGCAGGTATAGGGAACTCAATTTCCGAGGGATCAGAATTAGTGTCAACCATGGCAAAAACAGGTATACCAAGTCTTTTTGCCTCTCTTACAGCAATATGTTCTTTACAAACATCAACAACAAAAAGTGCTGAGGGAAGTCTGGTGAGATCAACTATGCTTCCAAGGTTTTTTTCAAGTTTTGCTCTCTGCCTGGTTACCTGAAGTTTTTCACGCTTCGAAAGATTGGAGAATGTACCATCGGATGCCATTCTGTCGATAGATCCCATTTTTTTGACAGCTTTACGTATTGTCGGAAAATTCGTAAGCATCCCGCCCGGCCAGCGTTCGGTGACATATGGCATGCCAACCTGCTTCACCCTTTCCGCAACAATCTCTTTTGCCTGTTTTTTTGTAGCTACAAAGAGGATTTTTTTTCCTGACCTTGCAATATGTTTCATTGCAGAGGCAGCTTCATCGAGCTTGACAATGGTTTTTTCCAGGTCGATGATATGGATCCCGTTTCTCTCCATAAAAATAAAGGGAGCCATAGCAGGATTCCATTTTCTTTTAAGGTGTCCGAAGTGAACACCTGCATCTAATAATTCTTCAAAAGTAGTTCTTGACATTTTATGGTTTTTAAGTTTACATTCATTAAATCAATCACAAAGTAGTTCTTTACGAAGAAGTCTTAGTGATTTAGATACTAAACTTGCATCTATTGAGACTTATGTATTAATTGTTAACGTTTGCTGAACTGGAATCTCTTGCGTGCTTTTGGCCTGCCGGGTTTTTTTCTTTCCACCTCACGCGGATCGCGTGTAAGAAAGCCGTTGGCCTTAAGCACCGACCTGTTCTCGGGATCAATCTGTAAGAGGGCTCTTGTAATACCAAGACGCAGAGCCTCGGCCTGCCCTTTGACTCCACCCCCGACAAGATTAACCTGGATGTCATATTTTTCCGAGGCATTCAGGAGTACCAGTGGTTGTGTAACAACATACTGAAGTGTTTCAGCTCCGAAATATTCCTTATAGTCCCTATCGTTGACAGTAATTTTACCCTTCCCGTCGCTCAGATAGACTCTTGCAACGGCTGCTTTTCTTCTTCCAATGGCATTGACTGTTTCCATATACGGTACTTAATTGTTTTAAATTTCAACTTTTCTTGGCTTCTGGGCCTCATGCGGATGAGATGCACCTGCATAAACATGCATGTTTTTATAAATGGCCCTTCCCAGCCGATTTTTCGGGAGCATGCCTTTCACTGCATTCTCAATCAGACCAATGGGATTCTTTTTTAACATCTCCTCAGCAGTTGTGAATTTCTGGCCTCCGGGATAACCAGTATGCCTCACATATTCCTTATCAGACCATTTGGAACCGGTTAATGTAACTTTTTCCGCATTTATTACAATCACATTATCACCACAATCAACATGTGGTGTGAAATTTGTCTTGTGCTTGCCTCTCAGCATCGATGCTGCAACTGATGCCAGACGACCCAGAATAGCACCTTCTGCATCAATGATTACCCACTCCTTGTTAACAGTAGTTTTGTTTGCCGATACTGTCTTATAACTTAAGGTGTTCACTTAATTTTATTTTTTTAAATTGAAACACTTGCTCTTTTATTGAAACCCCTTATTTTGGGACTGCAAAAATACAATATTATTCCTAATAAAAAAGAATATTGAACAGAAATTATCCTGATGAATAAAACTAAGATTATTTTTATC
>DCVC01000204.1:0-2235 GCA_002328625.1 Bacteroidales bacterium UBA2198 | reverse complement strand
GCACTCGTCGGGAAGGTGATGGCTGTTAAATCAAACGGGGGATATGTTAAAAGATCGGTGATAACCGAAGTTGAAGCATACCGCGGAACTGAGGACAGAGCCTGTCATGCTTTCAAAGGAAGGACACCAAGGACAGAGATAATGTACCATGAGGGCGGACGGTTATATATCTATCTGGTTTATGGAATATACTGGATGATGAATATTGTTACAGGCCAGGAAGGTAATCCTCAGGCTGTACTCATAAGAGGCGTGGAGAAATGCTATGGTCCGGGAAGAGTCACAAAAGAATTTGGAATCGACAAATCATTCTATGGAGATGATTTGATCACTTCACAGCGTATATGGATCGAAGATCCGGGAAAAGTATTGCCAGTCAGGACAGGTCCAAGAATCGGAATAGATTATGCAGGAGAATACTGGAAAACAAGGCCATGGAGGTTTTATGTTAAAATATAAGGTTTAAAAGATACCGGATGAGATCATATAATTTTTTTTTACGTTCTTTGTTTGCATTATAATCAAATCATACAGGATATGAATTCAATCTGGGCAAATTATCGCCGCCTGAACACCATTACAGGATGGATTCTTTTCTTTATTTCATCAACTGTATATCTTCTGACCATTGAACCCACAGTCAGCTTCTGGGATTGCGGGGAGTTCATTCTTTCAGCATTCAGGCTGCAGGTGGGTCATCCTCCGGGGGCCCCGCTCTTTTTGATGATTGGACGCATTGCTACATTGTTTGCCCTTGGTGATACCTCAAAGGTTGCTCTGATGATGAACGCTTTATCGGCACTTTGCAGCGGATTTGCAATTATGTTCCTTTACTGGACGATAACACATCTGGTAAGAAAGGTCTATTCAAAGGAAAACATTCTTGAACAGGGCCATGTTCCTGCAATAATAGGAAGCGGAATCATCGGCGCTCTTGCATATACTTTCTCCGACACTTTCTGGTTCTCAGCTGTAGAGGGTGAACTTTATGCGCTCTCTTCGCTTGTTACGGGACTGGTTTTCTGGTCGATGCTCAAATGGGAAGAAGAGGCAGATGAACCAGGTTCAGGAAGATGGATAATACTGATTGCTTTTATCATGGGCCTCGGACTTGGGATTCATCGTCTGAACCTGCTGGTTATCCCCGCCCTTGTCTTCGTCTATTATTTCAGGAAATATGAAGTGACTAAAAAAGGTGTTATAAAAACCCTCCTGCTTGCAGTGATCATGTTATGGATCCTGGTTTTTGTAATTATTCCGGGAGTACCCAAGACAGCAGGATGGTTTGAGCTGCTTTTTGTAAATGTTCTGGGATTACCCTATAACAGCGGATTGCTATTCTTTGTAGTCCTGCTTGCTGCGGCACTATTTTTTGGCATCAGGTACTCGTTAAAAAGCGGAAGAGTGGTAATGAATTATATCTTCACTGCATTGGCTGTGGTAATGATAGGGTATTCATCGTATGCCATGATAATGATAAGATCATCGGCAAGGCCGCCAATGAATCAGAACAATCCATCGGATATATTCTCACTTTCCTATTATATAAATATGGAGCAGTATGGAAGCTCTCCGAAACTATACGGTCACTATTACAGCGCTCCCCTCGATGACGTTATAAGTGTGGTTGCAGGGTATAACAAGATTGACGGAAAATATAAACCCTATTACAGGCCTGAATATAAGTATAATAGTGATTTTGAGACTATATTCCCCCGTATGTACAGCCCGGAACCTGACCATGAAAGTGCATATAAATACTGGGGCAGGATAGAAGGACGCAAATATTCGGCAGGCTCAGGGTCAGGAAAAGAAGTAATCGTATGCCCCACTTTCGTTGAGAACCTTCGTTATTTTTTCAGATATCAGACAGGATATATGTACCTGAGGTATTTCATGTGGAATTTTGTCGGAAGGCAGAACGATAACCAGGGAAATGGTAATCCGCTTCAGGGCAACTGGATAAGCGGAATAAAATTCATTGACAATGCAAGATTGGGCAATCAGGATAATATACCTGATGATCTGAAGACAAACCCGGGGAGAAACAGATACTATTTCCTGCCGCTTCTATTTGGCCTGGCAGGAATTATTTGGCAGTACAGGAAAGAAAAGAATGATTTCTGGCTGGTTTTTGCATTTTTCTTTATGACGGGTATAGCAATAATTTTATATCTTAATCAATATCCGAACCAGCCGAGAGAACGTGATTATGCCTATGCCGGTTCATTTTAC
>DCVC01000225.1:2521-8510 GCA_002328625.1 Bacteroidales bacterium UBA2198 | reverse complement strand
AGAGATTTTTGAAATTTGAAAAAACCACTCATTGTGTGAATGGTTCAGAGTGGAGCTGGCGGGAGTCGAACCCGCGTCCAGTCAAGGAGACCATATGTTTTCTACATGCTTAGTCCTGCTTGTTTGTCGGGACCTGTCAGCTGCAGAACAACCTAACATGTCCTTAGTTCCTGCTTGTTTCACCATCCGAACGGAACAATCTTCAGGCTAGCCCTGTATTGCCTGCGCCTCCATATCGGGTTGGATCAGGGCAGAACCGCCCGGGAGACGTCTCGTCCCGGCACCTGTGCCGGGATTTCCCGCCGAAACGGGTCAGCCTAAGTTACTGTTATTCACCTAAGCGGCGAGAGCGTAATTTGATTCGCCTTTTATTGTTTGTGACACTGTTTGAGTGACGCGCCACCACACACTGCATGCTTGCATACCACCTCTCATGCTGTCAAAACCATGTCAGCCCCGGTGATATTTAGTGCAAAGATAAGAAAAGAACCTGAGGTAAAATATCAAATACCGTACCATTCAGTTCTTTTATTCGGTATACGTAAGTTTGCCCTGAGAATAAGTGACGTTTGATATATCCCGGGATCAGTCCTTAATGCATCGTATTGCAATCCCGGCACCCTTCAGAGTTCCAAAACCTCGGAAGACTGTTTCATTCATCGAAAATACGCTCCTGTAATAGGGCTTTAAATAATTATATTCAGTAGACGACCACCATGAATCATGAACACCAACTCCATAAAAATTACCTTCAGGATATTTTCTTGCACCTGTGGGAATAGCGGTGAAACCACTCGAGTTTGTTGCCCCCGTATTAGGAGTATTCCAGTGGAACAGTCCGGTTTCCTTCAGCTTCCCTCCGGCCACATTCGTTCCTCCAAGGTAGTCAGTAAGTATGGTCCATTCATTATCCGACGGTACGTGCCACCCTGATGGACATAATTTCCCTGTCTCAACAGCGAACCAATTATATATGGCTCCGAAGTTTTGTTTGTAAGCTATATTGTTATTGTACCAGCAATATGCCGGTGTTGTAAGCGTACCCCAGGTTACATTATCAGTTGTGAGCGAAATGTCGGTGGCATCATTAAGACGAGTTACCTTGAGGTCCTCCGCCATCCATTCCTGGTTCCCAATCTTAATTGTCTTGTAAACATTTCCATCTATATCTGTCAGTGATCCATACGTAAAAGAATTGTTGAAGACCTTGCTTACTGCTGCTGTCATATTTGTACTGAAGTATATGACAGAACCCGACGATATACCTACAGAATTTTTTGCATATGCCCTGAAATAATATGTCGTGTTGACTGAAAGGCCGGTCAGTGAGAATGAAAAGAAACCTGTGCCGGAGCCGGCAACCAGTTTGGCGCCATCTGATTCCGGGATGGACGATGTGCTGAGATAAAAACCTCTCTCTGTGACATTTGAACCCCCGTCGTAAGTAATATTACCATTAAGTTTCACGCTGGAAGCAGTTATCTCTGTCGGCCATTCAGTGGTTAAAGTGGCTAAAGAGACTTTGGCAGGAATCTTTTCCAGGGTAGTAAATTTCATTACTCTTCCGTAAGCAGTTCCATACTTGTTCGAAGCAAATGCCCTTGTCATATAAGTTGTATTTTCCTCTAATCCGGTCATTACACTTTCGAAAATTCCAGGTCCTGTACCTTCTGAATTCATTCCTGAGTATGAGATCAGGAATGGTTCACTTATCCCCCAGATAATGCCCCTGGAAACCACAGGAGCATCACCTTCATCTTCTATATTGCCTCCTGAAACTGCAGTTGATTGTGTAATATCTGTTACAGCAAGTGTCGTTACATCGGGCAGCCTGCTTTCGCACGCAGTTAATGAAAAAACTGATGAACCTGCAAGAATGATAAATTTAAGTTTATTCATGGCCAATCCGATAGTATTATGGAATATTGAAATCACAATGGAATTAAAAGTACTAATTATTTCAGAAATTCTTTATTCCTGTGTAATGATAACGTAAAGATTAGTTGTGAATTTTTTTAATTTATGACCAGTAAATCTTTTCTTATCTTTGATGTTACGGGAAATAAAACAGCTTTTTAATGAATAAAACACTAAAAATCGGGATCCTCCGCGAAACAAAGAATCCACCCGACAGGAGGGTGCCTCTAACCCCTCCTCAGGTAGTTGCACTTGAGGAGTTATACCCTTATTCTGAGATTTATGTTCAGCCAAGCAATAGCCGATGTTATTCAGATGAGGAATATGAATATCTAAACATTCCCCTGAAGGAGGACCTTAGTGATTGTGATATTCTCCTGGGTGTCAAAGAAGTAGATAAGCGAACTCTGATTCCCGGAAAAACGTATTTATTCTTTGCTCATGTTGGTAAAAAACAACCGCATAATCGTGAGTTACTTCAGGAAATTGTCAGAAGGAATATCAGGCTAATCGACTACGAATATCTTTTAAATGAGAAAGGAGAGAGAGTAGTAGCATTCGGACGATATGCAGGTATTGTTGGTGCCTACAATGGGTTGAGAGCCAGAGGGATCAAAACTAACAGATTCAAGCTGAAACCTGCATATCAGTGCCGCGATCTGGAAGAGATGTGGGCAGGACTGAGGCTTATTGAACTTAAGCCCGGATTGAAAATACTTGTAACCGGTAAAGGCCGTGTGGCAAATGGTGCGATGGAAACTTTAAATATATGTGATATAGTCCAAATTAGCCCTGAAGAGTACCTTACCCGCGAATTTGATGTACCTGTAGTATGCCAGATCGGCCCTGGACATTATGTAAAACACAATAAAAATCAGCCTTTTCGTTTCACCCATTTTATAAAACATCCTGAAGAGTATATATCTTCTTTTCTACCGTATACAAAAGCGACCGATATCCTTATTACAGGCCATTACTGGGATCCGCGATCCCCGGTCTTCTTTTCGAAAGGCGATATGAAGAGAAGTGATTTTAGAATATCGGTTATAGCTGATATCAGTTGCGACATAAACGGGCCAATTCCTTCTACTCTCAGAGCAACCACAATCGCTGATCCCTTTTATGGGTATAATCCATACCTTGAGATGGAAGAACCTGCGTTTGAACGCCTTACAAATATCACTGTAATGTCGGTTGATAACCTTCCGGGAGAGCTTCCCCGGGATGCATCAGCCGATTTTGGAAGACAGCTGATGAAGAGTTTAATGGATGATCTTCTATCCGGAAATGAGACTGAGATGCTTGAAAAAGCTACAATTACATCAGAAGGAAATCTGACACAAAGATTTTTGTATCTTGAAAATTATATTAAATAATAATGTACCTTTATTTAAATCTCAGATTTTTTTATTTTTGAGGATTATTGTTAAATAGATGAGAATTACTTTCCTCGGACCTGCTTATCCTTACAGAGGAGGGCTGGCAGCATTTAATGAAAGACTTGCCAGGGAATTCTCCTCCGAAGGAAAAGATGCAGATATCCGGACATTCCGTTTGCAATACCCAAAGTTTCTTTTCCCCGGAAAATCACAATTTACAGAAAGTCCCCCACCTGAAGGAATAAGGATAATCCGCTTGCTGAATTCAATAAATCCTTTTAACTGGATTTATACAGGGCTTAAGATAAAAAGAGAAAGGCCCGACATATTACTTGTCAGGTACTGGATTCCTTTTATGGCTCCGGCACTTGGGACAGTTGCACGGATCGTAAAATCAAACAATTACACTATCGTTATTTCGATTATTGATAATGTGATCCCACACGAAAAAAGAATAGGAGATAAAATTCTTACAAAATATTTCATTCGCAGCCTGAATGGCGCTGTTGTTATGTCCAATACCGTTTTGTTTGATCTTAAACCATTCAGAAAGGATTTTCCGGTAAATCTGTGTCTGCATCCCCTGTTTGATAATTATGGTAAAATTGTTAACAAGAGTGAAGCTCTTGCCGCATTGAATCTTGATCCCGCATATTCATATCTCCTGTTCTTCGGATTTATAAGGGAATACAAAGGACTTGACCTGCTTATCAAAGCTTTTTCAGATAAGAGATTGAGAAAACAGAATTTAAAGTTGATCATAGCAGGGGAATTCTATGAGAATGAGGCTCCATACAAGAATCTTGTCAGGGAATTTAAGCTTGAAAATGAAGTTCTGATATATAATCATTTTATTAAGGATAGCGAAGTTGCACTATTCTTTAGCGCTGCCGACCTGGTAGTGCAACCCTATAAAACAGCTACACAGAGCGGCATTACACAGATTGCATTCCATTTTGAAAAACCAGTAATCGTTACAGATGTTGGTGGGCTTAAGGAAATCGTAACAGACAGGAAATCAGGCTATGTAGTCAAACCAGATCCAGATGAGGTTGCTGAAGCAATCTTCGATTTCTTTGACAATAACAGAAATTCAGCTTTCATAAAGGGAATAAAACAGGAAAAAGAGAAGTTCTCCTGGAATAAAATGACAGCTTCAATAATTGAGGTTTTTTATAAATGTCTTTTGGAGCAGCTTATTAATGCGATGTAAACGAGAAAGTAATGCTCCCGGTAGAAATTTAAGTTATTTCAGATATTCACTCTGTCCTTGATCAGATATGTATTCCTTTCGGAGGAATTTCTATTTATCAGTTCTCCGAGAAACCCCGTTAAGAAAAGTATGGAACCTATTATCATTACTGTAAGGGCAATGTAAAAATACGGACTGTCGGTGACAAGTGGAGCCCGAAGATGCTTATTGATAAAAACAAGTTTCCGGATTCCAAGATACCCTGCCATAATAAATCCTATCAAAAACATCAGGGTTCCCAGAGATCCAAAAAGATGCATCGGACTCTTGCCAAATCTTGTTATGAATCCGATTGTCAGCAAGTCGAGGTACCCTTTAATAAACCTGTCAAAACCATATTTTGACACACCGTATTTCCTTGGCCTGTGCGCAACAATTTTTTCTCCAATCTTCCCAAAACCGGCTTTTTTGGCCAGCATTGGAATATACCTGTGCATTTCACCAAAAACCTCTATGCTCTTTACTACTTCGTTTCTGTATGCTTTAAGTCCACAGTTGAAATCATGTATCTTTATACCCGACGAAATCCTTGCTGTCCCGTTATAAATCCTGCTTGTGAATCGTTTTAAAAACGAATCATATCTTTTCTTTTTCCATCCTGACACAAGATCAAATCCGTCTTCCTTTATCATCTTTACCAGATCGGGGATCTCATCAGGACTATCCTGCAGATCTGAATCCATGGTTATTACCACATCGCCTTTTGCCCCGAGAAAAGCTGTATGAAGAGCAGCTGCCTTACCGTAATTTCTTCTGAACCTGAATCCTTTGACAAATTTCTTGTTTTTTGCCAGATCTTTTATCATTACCCATGATGAATCGGAACTTCCATCATCAATGAAGATAACCTCAAAAGACAAATTATGAGACTGACAAACCTTCTCAATCCATTCAGTCAGCTCATGAATAGACTCTTCCTCATTATAAACTGGTAAAACAACAGAAAGGTCCATCTTTTATTTCATGATTTTGCCTCGTTTGAATCAATAAGAGGATTTCCTTCTTTCCGTACGAAAATGGCTACAAGCAGCGATATAATAACTCCTGTGATCATGCTGCCAAAAATGCTTATTAATGCCATTATTTCAGGTTTCATCATTTTCCTCTGAATATTCATCCCTGCATTAATAGCCTCCTGGGGCATCCCTCTCTTTTCCATCAGTTCCTCAGCCATTGCCAGCT
Source organism: Bacteroidales bacterium UBA2198 (assembly GCA_002328625.1). GTDB lineage: Bacteria > Bacteroidota > Bacteroidia > Bacteroidales > VadinHA17 > LD21. Next base: position 2,780 of record DCVC01000225.1, on the reverse strand, counting down.
GTTTTGCCGTAAGTTCAGGGTCAATTAATGTGTAAAGTATATAAGCAAATATTGCAGAGATAATTGAATAATAAAGGAATATAACAACTCCGGCACCAACTGCCTGTCCATAAGTTATATAACCGTGTAAATAATTATCGCGGTACGATTTCAAAAGGAAATATAAAACTACAATGAGCACCAGGAAAAATATATATCCCTGGGTTCTGTTCAGAGTCAGATCAAGGAAATACATTGTTAAAGAATAAACAATTCCAGC
>DCVC01000225.1:0-2446 GCA_002328625.1 Bacteroidales bacterium UBA2198 | reverse complement strand
TTTTTCAGGAATTCCTATACAGTTAATTTCAAAATGCTGATTCGCATATATCCCGAAAACCCTAATCAAAGGCATATCAGGCAGGTCGTTGAGGTGCTGGAAACCGGAGGAGTGGTAATCTATCCTACCGATACAATCTATGCAATTGGCTGCGATATAAAAGCAAATAAGTCTATTGAAGAGATAGCAAAATACAAAGGCCTCAATCCAACCAATCCTGACATGTCTCTTATCTTTCATGACATGAGTCAGCTTTCAAGATATACTGTTATCCGGGATAATGTAATCTTCAAATTGTTGAAAAGAAACCTGCCGGGTCCTTTTACTTTCATAGTGCAGGCTAATAATCAAATCCCCAAGCTTTTCAAGAATAAAAAGAAAACGGTTGGCATAAGAATCCCGGACAATAAAATAGTCCTGGAACTGGTAAAGGAACTCGACAGACCAATAATTACAACTTCCATTCATGATCCTGATGCAGTTATTGAATATACAACTGACCCAGAACTTATTTATGAGAAATTCCGTGATTTTGCAGATATAATAATTGACGGAGGTTACGGTAAGAATGAAGCATCTACAGTGGTAGACTGCACATCAGGCGAAATAAAGATAATAAGGCAGGGGCTGGGAATCCTGGAATTTTAAATGAGTTAATATTACAATATTATCTTTTATAGAAACTCTTCGTAAACAGAATAATAAGTGTTAGTAATTCGATTCTTCCGATAAGCATCAAAGAGGATAAAAACCATTTTCCCCCTGCTGGGAACGAAGAGTAATTTGTAAAAGGACCAAAGGTACCTATACCGGGACCGATATTACCGACCATCGATGCAGATGTGCTGAATGCCGTAAAAATATCATAATCCATAATAGAGATTATCATCGTGCCGGCACATATTACCAGTAAATATAAAGTAATATAAACCAACAAATTATATACAATACTCTGCGGAATGTTTTTATTATCTACTCTTGCCGACAAATAGGCATCAGGATGAATCAACCGTCTTATTTCCTTACGAATGTTCTTCCCGATAATGAGAATTCGTAAGATCTTAATTCCTCCGGCCGGAGATCCTGCCATTCCCCCAATAAACATCAGAAGAAAAAGCAATAAGATCATAAGATTACTCCAGTTGTTATAATCATGAGTGTAAAAACCAGTAGTAGTTATTATTGATATTATATGGAAGGCTCCTGTGATAATTGCATTCCCTGCCTTGAAATCCGAATAGACATAAAGTAAAACAGCAGCAATAAGCGAAAAGGCAAAACAGATCAGTCCATATAAGATGAACTCATTATTTCCTGAAACTCTGCCGAAATTCTTTTTAATGCCAAAGTATATAAGTGACATATTTGTACCCGCTACAAACATGAAAAAGATTATAACGATCCTTATAAAGGGGGATGTATAAGCTGCTATACTATCATTCGTTGTTGAAAATCCGCCGGTCGATATTGTTGAAAATGAATGGCATACAGCATCAAAAACAGGCATGCCTCCGGCTGCAAGAAACAACACCTCAATAAATGTGATTACTATGTAAATTGCAATTAAGCGCTTTGCTGTTTCACTAACCTTGGGATGTATCTTTTCAGATAACTGGCCTGAAAAATCGCTTATTGAAAGTTGGATATTAATGGATTTTGCAACAGGAAAAATTGAGAGAGCAAAGATTATTATTCCTATCCCGCCCAGCCATTGGATAACGCTTCGCCAGAATATTATTCCATGCGGAATTGATTCAATACTTTCAAAGATGGAGGCTGCCGTTGTCGTGAATCCGGCCATAGATTCAAAGAATGCGTCTGTAAAGCTATGTACAGAACCACTAAGTATAAGAGGCAATGTGCTGAACAGGCTGAAAACTATCCAGATTCCAACTATAAGGATATAACCTTCTCTTGTGCCGGAGGCTCTCTCTTCATTTCTGAGAGGAGTGAAAACGAGAATCCCGGTTACTATTGTTATCAGGGCCGAATAAAATAAAGGTGACGCAGCTTGTTCTTTATAGATGAAGGATATAAAAGCAGAAATGAGCATGAACAAACCTTCAATAATCAGCATCTGACTGATCACCCTGGCTATAATCCTGAAGTTGATCATTTAAAAGGATCAGGTAAAGAATTTAGAGAGTTTATCGTAAGCGGATGGCAGGGTGAAAACAACTACTTTATCGTTTGCATTTATAATCGTATCACCTGTGGCGATAAACGGAACACCATCCCTTGTTCCTCCTCCAACAATTGCATCTTTAGGGAAATCAAGGCTCCTGAGTGTCCCTTTTGTTATTTTTGAATTCGCAGGGACATTGAACTCGAGTACTTCTGCATCAGTCCCGGTCATATACTTGACCTGGGTGACATTTGGATTTGTTGTATGCCGGAATATCCTGCTTGCTGCCGATATCTTTTTATTTATTATTGTATCTATGCC
>DCVC01000252.1 GCA_002328625.1 Bacteroidales bacterium UBA2198 | reverse complement strand
TTACAACCTGCCAGAAGCCACAGAAGGTGATGATGGTCTCTACGGGTTCACCTGGTGCTATTCTATCGAATTCCGCAACTGTAACCGGGAGAATAGTTGATCTTGGTGAAGGAGTCACCCAGTATGGACATTGTTACGGGGAAAATCAGGGTGTGGAAATTTCAGATCTGAGAACAAATTTTGGAGCCGCTTTAAAAGCAGGAGAGTTTGAAAGTGAGCTGACCGGTCTTAGGACTAACACTAAATATTTTGTAAAAGCTTATGCAAGCAGCGCAAAGGAAACCGTATACGGGAGTGAAATCGAATTCATCACTCCGCCTCCCATGCCTCCCACAGTTTTCACAAGCAGCATTACCAACATTACTCAAAACACGGCAGACGGTGGAGGAAATGTAACAAGTGATGGAGGAGCACCTGTGACAAGCAGGGGTGTATGCTGGAACACAACAGGAAATCCTACTGTAAATAATAGTAAAACAATTAACGGATCAGGAACAGGTAGTTTTACCAGCAGTATTACAGGATTACAGCCCTGCGTAATATATCATGTCAGAGCATACGCCACAAATAGTGCCGGAACAGGTTATGGGAATGAAATATCCTTTACGACAGCCGGAAATATTCCAACAGTAACCACGGCAGCTGTGACCGGGATAACAAGGACGACAGCAATATCGGGCGGGAATATAACTTCAGACGGGTGCATTTCGATAACAGTCAGAGGGGTATGCTGGAGTACTTCTGCAAATCCAACAGTAGCAGGAGCACATACAACCAATGGCAGCGGACCCGGCAGCTTTACAAGCAATTTAACAGGGTTATCACCTAATACAACCTACCATGTAAGAGCTTATGCCACACATAGTCAGGGCACTGCATATGGCAACAATGTCTCATTTACAACTCCTCCTGTAACGTTAGCAACTCTTACAACAAATTCTGTTACGTCGATTACTTCAACAACAGCTGTATCAGGGGGAAATATCACAAATGACGGAGGCGGAACAATAACTGCCAGGGGCGTCTGCTGGAACACAAGCGCAAATCCCACAATATCAAATCCTCATACAAATAATGGTACAGGTTCGGGAAACTTTACCAGTAATATCACAGGGTTGACAAGCGGGACAACTTACTATGTAAGAGCTTATGCTACAAACAGTGCAGGTACAGCTTATGGGAATCAGTATAGTTTTATTACTCCGGTGACAGATGTTGAGGGTAATGTTTACAAGACTGTTGTTATAGGGACACAGGTGTGGATGGCAGAAAATCTTAAAACTACGAAGTATAATAATGGCACATCTATACCTCTTGTTACGGACAGCACTACCTGGACTAATCTATCAACTCCTGCTTATTGCTGGTATAATAATGATATAAGCTATAAAAACCCCTATGGAGCATTATACAACTGGTTTAATATAAGCACAGGTAATTTATGCCCTGCAGGTTGGCATATACCATCAAATGGTGAATGGACTACCCTTACAAATTTACTTGGTGGGATTGACGTTGCGGGCGGCAAAATGAAAGAAGCCGGAACATTACACTGGACCAGTCCAAATGTTGATGCGAATAACGAGAGTGGATTCACCGGACTTCCTGCAAGTTACCGAAGTCAGAGTAATGGGTTATTTATAAACTTTGGTACATATGCACTATATTGGTCCTCAACCGAATACAACACAACAACATCCTGGGGAAGAGGACTCTATAATCTTGATGGAACAGTTTATGTGTACAGTTATCCGAAAGGTCACGGTTTCTCCGTACGGTGTATTAAAGATTCAAAATAACCCATTGATGCATTTTAGAGTATAAAATAGTACACGAGATTGGATTGATTCTTAGAAAAAGCAGGATCAATGATCTGATTTTTATATGATTGAAGTTTATATTTTTTATTAGAAAAGATATATGACAAATTTAATTTCAAGAGTTTAATAAAACTTAAAAGTAATTGGCAATTTTATCTTAAATTTGATAGTATATTAAATATTTCCGGTTGATTAAATTCACTTATTTATGAAAACAAGGGCATCCCTTATTTTTCTCCTGTTCTTTTTTCTTTTTTATGAATCATCAGCACAGGATTTCCGGATCGCTCAAGTGAAACTTGAGTTTGTCAATAATCAGCTGCATATTATTTATAATATCGACAGTAAGAATCCTGCTGACAAATTTTCCGTTACAGTGGTAATAAACAGACAGAATGGAGAGGCGATTCAGCCAAAATCTATTAGCGGGGACATCGGAGATAATATCAAATCGGGTAATTATAAGCGCATTATCTGGGATCTTGGCAAAGATGCCATTTACCTTGATGAAGATATCACAGTTGAAGTATTAGGTGATCTGAAAAGCAAAACTTATAATAAAGGTAGTCTGATACTTTCGTCGGCATTACTGCCAGGATTAGGACAATCAAAGATAACAGGTAAACCCTGGTATCTTGGGGGAGTTGCAACCTATGGTGCACTGGCCGGGGGGATGATTTTTCACAAAATGTCTCTTGATACATATGAAAAGTACGACCTTGAAAGAGAAAATCCTGAAACACGGGATAAGCTGTATAACCAATCTGTTAAGGAGTGGACCTTTTCAACCGGTTTGTTTGCCACTGCAGCTGTTTTATGGACTGCAAATATGATCTGGATTATTGCAGCACCCGAAAGGAACTATTCCGGGAAGCAAGTAAGTATGTATTTAAAGCCTGCCATCTTCCCGGGTAATCCGGGGACAATGGTATCGCTCAGGGTTAACTTTTAATTGTGATGTTATATGAAAAAGCTTACTCTGATAACGTTCCTTAAGCTGATTTGCCTGGCAAATATTCTCGCCCAAACAGCAACCAGCGGAAAAGTCATCATTCATATTAATAATAAAACCACTATTGAGGAGATAAAACCGCAAGGTAAAATTATAGCTCCTGATATTTCTGTATTCGGGAATTATTATGCACTTATCATTGGGATCAGCAACTACTCTGACCCTGAAATAGAAAAAACAGACAGATCGGTCGAAGATGCTGATTTATTCTATGATTTAATTACCTCCCGCTATAGTTTTGAAAATGCTAATGTCAGAATAATAAAAAATGCAACATTATCTGAAATAATGGATGGACTTGAATACTTCGCAAAAAAAGTCGAATCCAATGACAATTTCCTGTTATTTTACACCGGACAAGGTTACTGGGATGATGCCTTAAAGTCGGGTTTCTGGCTTCCATCTGATGCAAAAAGCCTGGGTTTCTGGTTTCCTCCATCAGATGAAAATGAAAACAAATCATTAGCCTGGTTCAGCAGTGATATGCTGGGTGATTATTTGAGTAAAATTAATTCAAAACATACACTCCTCATTGCAGATGCCTCATTTGGAGGTTCGCTCTTTAATATCAACAGTACAACAGGAGGCACAGCAGATGATATAAACAAGCTTAATGAACTAAAAGGCAGGAAAGCAATGATAAGTGGAATAAATCTGAAAGAATCTTTCAGGGGAGAATTCCTTAAGAGGCTGATCAGCGAAATGCAAAGGAATTCTGATAAATATGTCAATTCCGAAAAGTTGTTTTCAAATCTTGTCCGGCAACTTTCAAATTCGACGACCACAACGCCTCAGTTTGGAGTGATAGACAATCTTGGGGATGAAGGAGGAGATTTTATTTTCATCCGCAGGGA
>DCVC01000168.1 GCA_002328625.1 Bacteroidales bacterium UBA2198 | reverse complement strand
ATGCTACCCGGCCACCACCAGCGTGTCCAGGGCCTGGTTTCGCGTGTAACCTCAGGCCACGAAAGCTGCTGTGAGGATAAAACCTGAGAGGCTAAGAAAAATGTTATAAGGATCAGCTTCCCTGGCAATCTCATACTTTTAGGAATATTTTCTTCTTGTACAGGATGTAGAGGAATACCCAACCAATTGCAGTGATTCCAACAGAATCAATCAATGGCGACCATGTTTCGGGAAGGATTCTGTTAAATCCCCCGAAAAAGAACCTTGATGCAGATTCAAAATCAATTATTCTTCCGGCAAGATAAATGGTGATCGGATTCAGGCCTATGACCACAAAGAAAAATGCCCATTTTTTGTAATTCCAGACGTCGATCACAAGGTAAAAGAGGGAAAACAGAAGAAGGCTCAGTCCGCCAACATAGCAGACGAATGAGCTTGACCATAAGTTTTTGTTTATGGGGAAATTCAGGTCCCATAACTTGCCGATAAGCATTAAGGCAATACCTGTAAGTACCATGAATAATGTCTTGCGCAAAAGTTTATCGCTCAAATATTTAGAGAGCAGGAATTCGCCGGTGAACATTCCCAGTAATGCTGTTGATATGGCGGGAATAGTACTGAACAGGCCTTCAGGATCGTGATTTCCGAGATAGAGTCTGCCTGGCATTAATATGCGGTCAATATAACTTGCCAGGTTGCCTTCCCTGGAAAAGATATCTGCACCGTTGCCGTCCGGAGCCGGAAACAGCAGTAACAGCAGCCAGTAACCTATAAGAAGCCCCCAGAACCAGACGATCCTCCAGGTCAGTTTAGTATTAATAAATATTATTGCAGCGAACATCCAGGCAAGACCAATCCGGCCGAGAACACTTCCGTAACGCAGTTCTGAAAGATCAAAACGTACTCCGTTGTTGTACAAAACTCCAAGAAGAACAAGGATCAGTCCGCGTGTAATGATATGTTTGTAAATGGTTTTCCGGCTTTCTCCCGATGCAATGCGTTTTGCCATCGAGAAAGGGAAAGAAATCCCTGCAATGAAAAGGAAGAGAGGGAAGATCATGTCATAAAAATGAAATCCATGCCATTCAACATGTTCAAGATGTCGTGCACCCCATTCAAATACCGGCCATCCTGTGAGTGCAGCGAGCGCGATGATTATACCCTCCCCGCCCATTATCCAGAGCATGTCGAAACCGCGTAAAGCGTCGAGTGAATATAACCTCTTTGTTGCAGGTTTAGTTTCTTTTTCCATGGTTAATAATTGATAAAGGATTAATATGAATTTGTTGGAATATAAAAACTTAGAGTTATTCTTGAATTCCGTGGGATAATTATAATATCTGATTCAAAAATATAAAAATTGTAGTTCCAATATTCTCAAAAGCACAATATATATTGATACAAATTGTTGTTATATTTACCCATACAGTTAAAGGCAAAGTAAAGCGATTGAATGAAGCGATTTATTTCTCTTATTCTTCTTTTGTTTTTTTTATGGAATACCAGTTATTCCCAGTTTTTTACAGACAGCAACCTTCCTATTGTAATTATTAATACCGACGGAGGTGTGGCAATTCGCGACGACCCCAGGGTTCTTGCCACCATGAAAATAGTCTACAGGGGCGAAGGATTGCGCAATTACATTACTGATCAGAATAATCCTGAATTTTTAAACTACGATGGGAGGATAACAATTGAGATAAGGGGATCCAGCTCACAGGCTGTTCCAAAAAAACAATATGGTTTTTCGACCAAAAAAGCAGATAATACTACTAACAACAACATAAGCCTGTTAGGTCTGCCTAAAGATAATGACTGGATACTATATGCAATGGCGTTTGATGCATCACTTATCCGCAACTATTTGAGCTATAATTTATCAAGGATGATTGGCCAGTATGCAAGCAGAACGGTCTTTTGTGAGGTTGTTATAAATGGGTCGTATAACGGTCTTTATTTACTGCTTGAAAAAATCAAATCAGGTAATAACCGGGTAGATGTATATGAAATAGGACCAAATGATATTACATATCCCGGTATTACAGGAGGATATATAACAAAAGCTGACAAGACAACAGGTGGCGATCCGGTTGCATGGAAGATGTCAAGCTATCTGGGGACAAATGATGTTGATTTTATCCATGAATTGCCAAAACCCGAAAATGTTAAATATGACCAGAATATTTTCATTAAATCTGAATTTGAAAAACTCGCCACTGCATCAGCAGCCGGAAATATAACACCTGAGACAGGTTACCCCTCCGTGATAGATGTCCCCTCTTTTATTGATTTTATGATCATAAATGAACTGGCAGCAAACGCCGATGCCTACCAATTCAGTACGTATTACCATAAGGACAGGAACGGAAAGCTTAGGGCAGGTCCCATCTGGGACCTTGATCTGACATATGGAAATGATTTGTTCATGTGGGGATTTGACAGAAGCAAAGTCAATACCTGGCAGTTTTCAAATGGAGATAATGAAGGGCCAAGATTCTGGAGAGATCTGTTCAACAACCAGTCATTCAGATGCTACCTGTCAAAAAGATGGAATGAACTTATTCAGCCCGGCCAGCCTCTGAACATCTCGGTCATCGAATCATTTATCGATCAGGCTGTGGGAACGATAAACGAAGCTGTGATAAGGGAAAACCAGCGATGGGGCACAGTAAGCAATCATCCAAATGAAATACTTAAGATCAAAACGTTTTTACCACAGAGAATTACATGGATGACTACAGGTATGGGCCCTTATTCAGGTTGCAGTAATGTTGATGTGCCATCACTTGTAATTACCAAAATAATGTATAATCCACCTGAGTCGGCTGGCTTCCCGAACAGTAAGGATCTGGAATTTATTGAGATAACAAATACGGGGAACAAAACGGAAAACCTTACAGGAGTCTATTTCGGAGGGACGGGATTTATTTACAATTTCCCCGTAAATGCAATGATTGAACCGGGCGCTGCGATCATACTGGCAAGCAATGCAGCTGTTTTCAGGGTCAAATACGGATTTTCACCCGGAGGGCAGTTTACACGTAATTTGTCAAACACAGGAGAGAACCTTTTACTGCTTGATGCCTTTGGAAACATAATTGACAATGTTCAATACTCAAATCTGCCACCCTGGCCGGATGCTGACGGTAACGGTCATTACCTGGAACTTACGGATCATTTATCTGACAACTCTCTTCCAACCAGCTGGACAGCATCATCCGGAACTATAACTTCGGTTGATGATAAAGGCAACTATGATATGCCCAGGCTATATCCATTGCCAGTCAGTGATAATCTGTATATAGAGATGCATAGCCGGATCATATCTCTTCAGGTTATTGATTTTCAGGGACGATTGCTTAGATCAGTTTCTGTTGATTCTCAAAGCTGCATACTGGATATGTCAGCGTATTCACCTGGTTTGTATCTGATACGTATAATAACGGCGGAAGCAAACTTCGTCAGAAAAATAGTCAGGGAATAAGAAGTTTTTCTATTTCTTCCCACGAGCTGACTCTTCTGTGCCTGGGGGTGGTAAGCAACATATTATGAGGCTGGTTAAAGAGAATTGTATCACCATTAAAATGATCAAGGTTTTTGGGATGATCGTCAATCATAACATCAGCCTTGATAATATTCTTATTTCCACAGAAAACAATCTGCTGCCATTTAATAAAAGAAAAATGATCATGTAGCCATAATTGTTTATCTATGAGGCTATTGGGGAATTCAGTTGCCAGGGATACAATTATAACATCATAAGTTTCATTAAGACGTTTAAGCCCGTTCAGGCTGCCGGGCATCAGGGGAATGCTTCTGAAAAATCCGGGGGTTGCAGCCCATTCCAGCTGAAGAGGAAAGGCTTCTGCCTCGAGCAATCCTGCAATATCATTAACCGTCATCTGCTGACCTGTTACCTCCCTGTGTAATTCAAAATACCGGGTGTAGACATCTGCCAGTACTCCATCCATATCTACGAGAATGCGTTTCATATCTAATTAATTCAGGTCGTTCAGCTTCCTGCAAAGCGGGATTTAGCTTCGCCTAGCTCGCCGGAGTTTATCCCGCAAAGCGGGGCTCCTCAACAAGCAGGCCGTGGTTTAGCCAGGCAACAACTGATTTTAAGAAATTTTAAGATATGAAAATATAAAAAAGCCTTTAAATTGTAGCAGAATAATGGCCAAATAAGCTAATTTTACCTCAAATCCTCCCGTACTCCCTAAAGAGGCCAGCTAATTATACAACCGAAAGGTTAAAACCACTGCAGAGGTTGGGAGTGAGGAAACTGAAAACAATCAATACTTTACATTGTTATCAACATAAAATATAAAAAAATTATGGCAACCCGCAGAGAATTTATTCAAACGACAGCCCTCGGGGCAGCTGGTATGACCCTGGGTGCAAAGAGTTATTCGCGTATTCTTGGAGCAAATGACAGGGTAAGAGTAGGAATTGTTGGTTATTCTGACCGTTTTAGAGGCTCTTTATCTCCTTGTTTTCTTGGACTGGCAAAGGAGATGAATTTTGAGTTTACAGCGCTTTCCGACATCTGGAGTCTCCGAAGGGAAGAGGCAGACAAATTTTTCAGATCAAAAGGCATAAACCTGAAGCTTTATCGCAATAACGAAGAACTTTACAGTGCGAAAGACACCGACGCTGTCATAATCAGTACGGCTGATTTTCAGCATGCACTGCATTGTGCCGAAGCTGTCGAGTCAGGTCGTGATGCTTATGTTGAAAAACCCTTTGCGGAAACCATGGCTGATGCAAGGGTGGCATTGAAAGCTGTTCAAAAGACCGGAAAGGTTGTTCAGATTGGTTCTCAGCGCCGCAGTGCAGCTAATTATATTGCTGCCAATGAATACCTGAACTCCGGCAAGTTCGGTAAGATTGTGATGGTTGAGATGACCTGGAACGTTAATCAGCCGGGGAGATGGAGAAGGCCGAACGTAGTGCCCCTGTTGAAAGAGGCCGACACAGACTGGAAACGGTACCAGATGAACCGGCCACCGGCACCGTTCGATTCAAGAAAATACCTCGAATTCAGGCTCTTCTGGCCATATTCATCGGGAATACCGGGACAATGGATGGCTCATCAGATTGATACTGTTCACTGGTTTACCGGTCTTGCTCACCCGCTAAGCGTGGCAGCCAACGGCGGCATTTACTTGTGGAAAGACGGCCGCTCCAACTTCGATACCATGACAGCAGTATTTGAATATGGTTCTCCAAACAATCCTGATCTTAATTTCCAGGTTGTCTATAGCTCCCGCTTTACTAATTCAGCCGGTGGTACAAAAGAGTTATATTATTCAAACGGGGGAATGATGAACCTTGATACCAATAAGATAACTCCCGAAGGGGGATTACGTGAAAGAGAGGCAGCTGCAATGAATATGAAAGCAAACATTCTCGAACCTTACGACCTGCCTGGTGTCACAATTGAAACAGGAGCTGATACAGGTGGCGATCCGATGACAACAGCACATATGAGGAACTGGATGGAGTGTGTAAGAAACCGGAAAAAACCGAATGCTGATATTATTGCAGGATATAACCACTCAATTGCCAATATAATGTGTACTGCCTGCCTGAGGACCGGGGAAAAGGCCACTTTTAACGAGAAGACCCAGGAGGTAATGGCTGGTGGAAAAGTATTTCAATATTAATATTCAATAAAATGAAAATTACCAACAGATTCTTTAAAAATCACAAATGGTTATCCTTCCTGGCTGCACTAAAGGTGATCATTCTTGCAACAGGACTTGCGATAAATGCCCAGTCGCCAAAATCGAAAGGAGTAAGGCTGGAAAGACTGGACGAACAGTTTAAAGTGAACGTGTTTGTTAATGGCAAACTGTTCACTTCTTACAGGTACCCTCTTAACTCAGAGAAACCATTTCTTTATCCTGTTTATGCTCCCAACGGATCTGTTATAACGCGTGGATTCCCTCTGGAACCAAGAAAAGGTGAGCGAGTTGATCACCCTCACCAGGTTGGTCTCTGGTTTAATCACGGAAATATTAACGGCCTTGATTTCTGGAACAACTCTTCAGCTATCCCGCCTGAGAAAAAAGGAGGCTACGGACAGATTGTCCACCAGAAAATACTGAAAGCTGAAAGCGGAAAAAAGGGTGTGCTTGTAGTAACTATGAACTGGAATGATAGTAAAGGCAATACCTTGCTGGTTGAAAACACCAGATTAGTTTTTTCAGGAGATAAGGATTCACGCACCGTTGATCATATCACTACCCTTACTGCATTTAACGAAACGGTTACGATTACCGACAACAAAGAGGGACTTTTTGCCATCAGGGTTGACCGTGCTTTTGAAATGCCTTCAAATGAATCACTGATCTTTACAGATGAAAAGGGTAATCCTACGACTGTCAAAGCGACTGATAACACTGGTGTGACCGGAATGTACAGCTCAAGTCAGGGACTTAAAGGTAATGAGGTGTGGGGTACCAGAAATGACTGGGTTATCCTGACCGGCACCAAAGACAATACAACTGTTGCTTTCGGGATCTTTGATAATCCGAAGAACCCGGGTTATCCTGCTTATGCCCATGCCAGGGGCTATGGCCTTTTTTCGGTAAATAACCTTGGTGAGAATGCTTATGATCCGAAACAGGAAAAAGTGGTATATACATTACGGAAAGGTGAATCAATTACCCTCATGCACAGGTTTTATGTTCAATCCGGATCTGAGGTGACCCCGGAAAAGGCAAATAAGATATTTAAAGAGTTCTCAAAGATGTATTAACACCCTATCCCTCCAGAGGAGTGGCTGAAAATTAAAATAACTATGAAAAAATTAAACTTAATCAAGATTGGATTTGCTGTTATTGTTGTTCTTTTTCTGTACTCGTTTTCAGCCGGCACTTTTGCGTCCCAACCTGCAAAACAGATGTACTATGAATTAAAAATTTACCGGTTAAAGGATCCCGGGAAGAATGAAATTTTTGACAAGTATCTGAAAGATGCTTTTATTCCTGCAATGCACAAGGCCGGAATACCAACCATAGGCGTTTTCAAACCTGTTGAGGCTGATACGGCATTTGGCAAAATGGTCTATGTCTTTATTCCATATGAAACTATGGATCAATATAACAAGGTTTTTTCAATACTGGAGACCGATCCTGTTTACCAACAAGCGGGTAACGATTTTCTTGATGCTCCGTATAATGATCCTCCTTTTACCAGATATGAAAGTGTTTTCATGAAGGCCTTCGCATTTATGCCACAGTTCAGGGTACCTTCTTTTACTACTCCCCGGGGAGAAAGAATTTATGAGTTAAGGAGTTATGAGAGTTGGACAGAAACAAAAGCAACAAAGAAAATACATATGTTCAACGAAGGCGGCGAGATTGCAATTTTCGAAAAAATTGGTGCTAATGCCGTATTCTACGGCCAGGTACTATTTGGAAGCCTGAAGCCCAGGCTTATGTATATGACCACATATGCTGATATGCAATCGCAAAAGGAGCACTGGGCTGCATTCTCAAACCATCCTGACTGGAAAACTCTCAGGGCAAAGGAAGAATATGCAAATACAGTTATAAAGCCGAACGCATACCTGCTGCACCCGACAGATTATTCCGATTTTTAAGACTTTGTGTCCGGGGCTGTTGGAAAAATATAAAGAATTATCTCAAGAACCGCTGAAAACGAACCAGGCTAATTCCATTCATCAGGTCTGAATAAAACATTCTTTTTACATTAGGGCTTTGGATAACCTGCAATTTCTTTCAGGTTCCCGACTATTACATCATTAGGCAGCTCATAATTTTGTAATTGACCGTTAAGAAATTTATCATATCCTGTTAAATCCATCAGGCCATGACCGGAAAAATTAAACAGAATTACTTTTTCTTTCGCTTCCTCATTTGCTTTTTTTGCCTCGCGAATTACTGCGGCAATAGCATGAGTGGTTTCTGGTGCAGGAATTATTCCTTCGGTCTTTGCAAATAGTATTCCAGCTTCATAACTCTCCAATTGGTGTAGCGAAAGGGGTGATAGAAGACCTTCTTTGTTGGCTTTGCTGACGAGCGGTGACATGCCATGATACCGTAAACCACCGGCATGTATGGGAGCTGGTATAAAGCTATGGCCTAATGAATACATGGCAACCAAAGGTGTCATTTTAGCTGTATCACCATGATCATATACATAGGGACCTTTCGTTAATGTAGGGCAGGATGCAGGTTCAACGGGTATAATATCAATTTCAGCTCCATTAATCTTATCATATACAAACGGGAAGGCAAGTCCGGCAAAATTGCTTCCTCCCCCGACACAGCCAACTACAACATCAACTTTCTTTTCACCTGCAATTTCCAGTTGTTTTTTCGCTTCAAGACCTATAATGGTTTGGTGCATCATCACGTGATTTAATACACTCCCGAGTGAATATCTCGTTTTTCCCGAGGTATCAGCGACTGCTGCTTCAATTGCCTCACTGATGGCAATGCCGAGACTGCCAGGAGTGTCGGGAGTTTTTTCCAGAATGGCTCTTCCGGCCAGGGTTTCGTTACTCGGACTTGCCACACATGTGGCACCCCAGGTTTGCATCATAAGTTTCCGGTAGGGTTTCTGATCATAGCTTATTCTGACCATAAATACCTTACACTCCAGTCCCACCAGAGAACAGGCAAATGCCAGGGCACTACCCCACTGGCCTGCACCGGTTTCGGTTGACAACCGTTTAATTCCAAATTGTTTATTATACCAGGCCTGGGCAACTGCTGTATTGGGTTTATGACTGCCTGCAGGTGACAGACTCTCATTTTTATAATAAATCCTGGCTGGAGTTCCGATGGCCTGTTCCAGTTCATATGCACGATGTAGGGGTGAAGGACGCCACCTTGTAAGTAATTCCAGGACTCCTTCGGGAATGTCTATCCAGCGTTGTGTACTGTATTCCTGTTCAATTAGATTCATAGGGAAAACAGGTGCCCATGCTTCTTCCGGTACTGGTCCATCGGGGCTCATAAAAGGTGGAACTTTGATATCGGCTGCCAGATTATACCATTGCCTTGGCATCTCATTTTCGCTTAATAAAAACTTTCTGATCTTTTCCATAATTTTATAATTTATTGGTTATTGGTTATTAAATAAAAAAAGCACGCTGTGAACAGCGTGCCTTCATAATCAAATATCTTATCGTGTTATATAATGGCCTTATTCACAGCAAAATATTTTAAGCTGCGCCAGCACCAGATATAAGATGTTCTTATTTTCATGGATTCAAAAGTAATCAATAATTTCAATCTGCAACTAAATTAACATATTTTTTTATTTTTTATGTATTAAAAACTATGTTTCTGTTAATATTGAAAGGAAATGTAAACCAGCGCTATTATTTTTGCACCAAAGCTCCTGTTATTCTCAAATCGTTAAAAAATTCCGGGTAAGATTTAGCGACACAATCAGAATCCTCTATTATAATCTTATCTTCCGCCCCCAGAGAAGCTACCGCTGCGGCCATAGCTATTCGGTGATCGCCATGCGAGCTTATCAGAGCACCTTTAATCAGGCCTCCCGTGACAATCATAAGATCGCCATTTATTTCGATCTTAATTCCCATCTTTCCAAATTCCTGCATCAGAGCTGCAGCCCTGTTACTCTCTTTATGAATAAGTCGGGATACCCCATTTATTGTACTCTTTCCATTGCAATAAGCTGCCAGAGTAACAAGAGGAGGGAAGAGGTCGGGCGATTCAGTGGCATCAAAGTCAAATGCTTTCAGGGTCGATTTTGAGACTTCAATAAAGCCATCACCATATATGATATTGGCTCCGGCTTTTTCAAGAGCCGTTAATATTTTCAAGTCGCTCTGTTTGCTGTCGGAACGAAGCCCGGTTATTTTAAGCTGACCATTAATAACTCCCGCAACGAGCAGAAAAGCCCCACCGCTCCAGTCTCCCTCAACTTCGTACCGGCGCGATTTGTATTTCTGATTACCGGGTACCCGGAACAGGTTATAATTATCGTTTGAAACATTTATTCCGAAGTCTTTCAGAGTCTGAATTGTCATATCAATATATGGTTTACTCTTCAGGTTTCTGACCCTGACCTCAGAATCTTTTTTCGCCAGAGGCAGTGCCATAAGCAGTCCTGTCAGAAGTTGTGAACTCACCGAACCGTCGATCTCACATTTACCTCCCATAAGCGGGCCTTTGATAGTCAGAGGAAGAAATCCGTCGCTGCTGATACATTTTACACCAAACTGGTCCAAAGCATCTCCAATCATTAACATGGGCCTTTTTCTGAGTGATCCGACACCATCCATTGTAATTTCAACGGGATGCAGAGCAGCTATTGGTGAGAACATCCTTATTGCAAGTCCCGATTCACCGCAATTAAGACTTGTATCCTTTATTTGACCTCCTCCGGTTATTCTGAGTTGATTGCCTGCTGGTTCTACTTTTGCACCAAGTGCTTCCGCTATGCCCATGGCAGCCAGTGAATCATCACAACCGGAAGGATTAATTATAACAGTCTGCCCTTCAGCAAGGGTTGCAGTAGCTATAACACGCTGAGTCATACTTTTAGATGGAGGTGCCTTGATCTTTCCTTTTATAAATGACGGGCTGACGATTCTTTTCATACTGTTAAGAGTTTATTTTACCTCTTTCTCAACGTTCAAACCATTATTCATTATTCTCATCTGATGATTAATGGATTCCTGATGGATGGCTTTGAAAATGGTATCTATTGCTTCGGGACTTAATCCTTTCGCCAGACCCCTTGCTATTACCTTCTTCATAATCTCATCCCATCTGGTACTCTGTAGTATTGTAATATTATTCTCCTTTTTATATTGTCCTATTGTTTCGGCCACCTTCATCCTTTGTTCAATAACATCAAGGAGATAGTCATCATAAACATCTATCTGCTGCCGGAGTTCACCAAGTACATCAAGAAGCTTCGGGTCGGATGGGACCGGATTGCGCAGGATAAGCCTGCACAGGAGTTCCTTCAGTTCATCGGGGGTGAGTTGCTGGGCGGCATCGCTCAATGCATGATCAGGATCAATATGTGATTCCAGCATCAGCCCGTCAAAGTTCAGATCCATTGCTTTTTGAGAGATCTCGTGAAGATATATTCTCGCTCCGGCTATATGACTTGGATCACAGATGATCGGCAGTTCGGGGATCTTCCTTCGTAACTCAATAGGCAGCTGCCAGTTAGGCTGGTTCCTGTAAACTGTTTTTTCGTATGAGGAAAATCCTCTGTGTATGGCTCCCAGGCGCGTTATTCCTGCTTTTGCAATGCGTTCAATGGCGCCTATCCAAAGTTCTATATCCGGATTGACAGGGTTTTTGACCATTACCATCACATCCACGCCATTAAGCGCATCGGATATTTCCTGTACGGTGAAAGGATTAACAGATGTTCTGGCTCCTATCCAGAGCATGTCAATGCCGTATTTTAATGCTTCATATACATGTCGCTCGTTTGCCACCTCAGTACAGACAAGTAATCCTGTTTTCTCCTTAACCTTTCTGAGCCATTTCAGACCCTCAGTTCCCACTCCTTCAAAAGAATTGGGGCGAGTGCGTGGTTTCCAGATACCAGACCGGAAAACACATACTTCCCTGACAGTGGCCAGCTGCTCTGCAGTTTTCATTACCTGCTCTTCAGTCTCTGCACTGCATGGACCGGATATTAAAAACGGACGGCCTTTATATCCGCTCCATTCTTTTATCGGGGTAATATCAAGCTTTATCTCCATGTTGATGAATAGTTAATGTAATATCTTCCTGATCTTATTGGCCTCCTCCATCAGGGCTTTGAGGCCTTCTATGTCTCTCCCTGATATCATTTTTTTAAAAAGGTTCATTTTATCTATATAGGTATCCATTACCTCAACGATGAATTCAGAGTTTTCAAGGAAAATGGGAGCCCATGTATCTCCGTTGCTTTTTGCAAGCCTGACGGTACTCTCAAAGCCACCACCGGCCAGGGTAAGTATATTCTGTTCCTCCTGCTCTTTTTCAAGAACACTTAAAGCTAGTGAAAAAGATGTGATGTGAGAGATATGCGAGACATAAGCAACGTGAATATCATGGTCAGCAGAATTCATATATACTTTTCTCATATTTAAAACTTCCAGCATCCTCTCTATAAGCTCGAGTGCATCATGATCGCTTTTTTCCGGGTCGCAAATTATCGCCGGCTTATAATCAAAAAGCCTGCCGATGGCAGCAAGTGGTCCGGAAAATTCCGTACCCGCCATTGGGTGAAGTGCTACGTATCTGCCACGGGCAGGATGATGCAGGGAAATCCTTGCAATACTGCCTTTTGTTGAACCCATATCTGTTACCACCTTCGATGTGCCGGCAATCCTGTCGAGTATCCCGGGAAGCATCGTACAATTGGTGTCCACGGGAGTGCTGAGGATTATCAGATCGCTGCTTTCGATGGCATTCTCAAGCGAACCGGTTTCATCAACAAGTCCGCAAAGCTGCGCAATATTCTTATGCTGCTGATTGGTATCAACTCCTATTATCTTATCTGTAAAACCACGTTTCCTGAGGTCTATTGCTAATGATCCTCCTATCAGACCGATGCCGATCACTGCTATTGTCATTGTTGTTAGCGAGTTATTTGTTATTTGGTTATTAAGTTATTTGGTTACATATTACCAGACATAAATGATGTGATTCTGTCTTTGGCTTTTTGCAGTATTGTATCATTTGAGCAAAGAGAGATGCGAATATAGCGCTTTCCGTTATTTCCAAAGATAAATCCGGGTGTAATGAATACTTGGGCTTTATTTAAGATCTCCTCAACATATAGTTCGCAGTTTATTATATCCTCCGGTATCCGGCCCCAGACAAATAATCCTGCCTGTTGTTTATCATATTTACAGTGAAGGATATCCATTATTTCTTCCACTATTTTGCGTCGTTCAGAATATACTTTGTTAATTTGATCATACCAACCGGGGGGATTATTAAGTGCTTCGGCAGCTGCCAGCTGAAGCGGCAGGAACATCCCTGAATCCATATTGCTTTTGACCTTAAGGATACTGCTTATATATTCTTTGTGACCGGCCACCATTCCGACACGCCATCCGGCCATGTTTTGAGATTTGCTCAGCGAATTAAGTTCAAGTGCAATATTCCTGGCTCCGGCAACCGAAAGCAGACTAATGTACTCCTTATTTAAAATAAAGCTGTACGGATTGTCATTGCATATAAGTATGTTGTGTTTTTCTGCAAATGATATAAGGTTTTCAAACAATTCAACTGATCCTTTTGTACCGGTTGGCATGTGAGGGTAATTAACCCACATCAGCTTAACCTTACTCAGATCACTTCTGGCCAGTGATACTAAATCAGGATGCCACTTGTTTTTCTCGTTCAGCTCATAGTATCTGACTGTTGCACCTGTCAGCTTTGTCACCGAAGAATATGTTGGATAGCCCGGGTCAGGAACAAGAACCTCTTCTCCCGGATTGACGAAAGCCATGGTGATATGCGTGATACCTTCCTTGCTTCCCATCAGAGGCAGTATTTCACTCTCCGGGTCCAGTTCCACTTTAAAATACTCCCTGTACCAATTTGAGAAAGCGGTTCTTAAGGCAGGTACTCCAATATAACTCTGATATCCATGTGAAGTTGGCTTTCTTGCTTCCTCTTCCAGACGGTTTATAGTATTTTTTGAAGGGGCCTGATCGGGGCTCCCGATTCCCAGGTTGATAATATCAGCTCCTGCTCTGCGCATCTGCTCAATCTGCTTGAGCTTTATTGAAAAATAGTATTCCTGTACGTCTGTGGTCCGATGAGCTGGTTTAACTTTCATAGAGCATTTCTCCTTTATTGTATATTCCAAGCACTTCAAGGTTACTGGTATGTTTTTCCAGGACGGATGTAATGGTTTCAATATCAGATCCATGAGGTAATTCAAGATCGAGATAGAACATGTATTCCCAATCTCCGTTAAGGCGCGGAACAGATTGTATCTTTGAAAGATTGATATTCATCTCTGCAAGTCTGACCAGAACTGTTGCAAGTGATCCTGGTTTATGCCCTGTTGCAAAACATATTGAGACCTTGTTCCCTTTTGGATTTACCTTTTCCTCACTTCCTACTATCAGGAATTTTGTGTAATTCTTCTTATAAGTTTCAATTCCCTCAGCAAGAATTTCAAGGCCGTAAATATCGGCCGCATTTAAAGAAGCTATGGTCGCAATTTTCTTTAGTTTGTTCTCGCTTATGATCCTCGCACTTCCGGCAGTATCATCAGTCTCAACAAGAGTTATTTCGGGATAATTGTTGAGGAAATTCATACACTGAGCAAGGGCAATGGGATGGGATCTTATTTGCCTGATATCAGCTATTGTCTGACCAGGCAGTGCCATGAGATTCTGTTTTATTCTGAGATTTATTTCTCCGACTACTTTCATCCCCGATTCCCTGATAAGGTTGTAGTTATAAAGAATACTTCCCGAACGTGCGTTTTCAATTGCCATGATTGCAAAATCTGCCAGGCCGTTACTGACTGCACCAATCGTAAGATCGAAAGAGGAACAAGGCAGAATATCAACTGCTGTATGGTTGAAAAAATGCCTGGCTGCAACCTCATGAAAACACCCGGTCTCTCCCTGAATAGCTACTTTCATATTCATGTCTTTGTCAAAAAAAAAGAGCCCCTTTTGAGGGACCCTTGCTTTTATATTAAATTTCTTCTCTATATATACAAAAATCCCCTTATCTCTTCTTAAAATAAAAATAGAAGAAAAAGTAGGAGAAGAAATATCTGTATATATTATTCATCGAATCGCTTTATTGGCTTACAAAATTAATGCATTTATTAAATATAGCAAAAAAAAATTAAAAATTATTGCTATTCCCTGAATTTTTTCAATTATTACCTCTGTGTCTCCCTGTGTGTCCTCTGTGTAAGTTCTTAAATTTATTTTTTTTACACAGAGATTCGCAGAGAAGGCACAGGGAGCATAAACTGTCAATTAAATCAATGTGGTTTATGCCTGCCTGAAAGAACTTCCTCGATTTCCGCAAGATTTGTTCCTTTGGCTTTTAAAAGTATAATTAGATGATACAACAGATCAGCAGCTTCATTTTTAAATAATTCAGGATTATTATCCTTAGCTTCGATTACTAACTCTACAGCCTCTTCACCGACCTTCTGTGCGACTTTATTAATTCCCTGTTTAAAGATCTTATTGGTATAGGACTCTTTAATGTCCTCATCAATTCTTTGATTGATGATCTGTTCCAGTTTATAAATATATCCTTTTGCCGATTCATCAGAAAAACAGGAAGCGGATCCATTATGACAAACCGGTCCCTGCGGCTTCACTTTTATAAGCAAAGCGTCATTATCACAGTCTGGTTTTATGTCAGTGACATTCAGAAAATTACCTGATGTTTCACCCTTGGTCCAGAGCCGGTTTTTGCTCCGGCTGAAGAAGGTCACCGTGGCTTCAGATCTGGTTTTATTAAATGCTTCTTCGTTCATATAGCCCAGCATCAGTACTTGTAAAGTATCAGAATCCTGTATTACAACAGGTACCAGGCCATTCCCTTTGGCAAAATCTATGGTCATAGTTGAAAATTTTGTTCTTTTTTGTATCCGGATCATTAGTCCTTATAATCTTACATTTATTCCTTTCCCTGCCAGATATTCTTTCATCTCAGGGATAGATATCTCACCGTAATGGAAGATGGTTGCTGCAAGAGCCGCACTGCATGATGTCCTGGTGAAAACATCCCGGAAGTGCTCCATTGAACCTGCTCCGCCGGATGCAATGACAGGTATGTTAACACCTGCCGCTACCTCCTTCGTTATTTCAATTGAAAATCCGGATTTTGTACCATCAGTATTCATTGATGTTAATAATATTTCCCCTGCACCGAGCTTTTCAGCTTTTTTTGCCCACTCAACAGTTGTGAGTGATGTTGGTGATCTTCCTCCCTCGGTAAATACTATCCATTCGTTACTGATAAATTTAGTATCTATTGCAACTACAATACACTGACTTCCAAACTGTCCTGACAATTCGGAAATGAGCTCCGGGTTTTTTACTGCAGATGAATTAACGGTTACTTTATCAGCTCCGGCTTTAATTAAGTATTCAACATCTTCAATACTGTTTATTCCTCCTCCGACTGTGAATGGTATGTTGATTTCTGCAGCAATCTTTTCCACAAGTGATACAAGAGTCTTTCTGTTTTCAATGGTGGCTGTGATGTCCAGGAAGACTAGCTCATCGGCTCGCTGCTCAACATATTTTTTAGCCAGCTCAACAGGATCGCCGGCATCCCTGATATCAATAAAATTGACTCCTTTGACTGTCCTGCCACCTTTTATGTCCAGGCAGGGAATAATTCTCTTTTTTAACATAACCGGCTCAGATCTTTTAAGTTTAAAACCCCTTCATAAATAGCTTTTCCAATTATGGCTCCTTCGCAACCAATTTCCATGAGATCTGCAATATCCTTCACCGAGGTTATTCCACCGCTTGCAATAAGTTCGATCCCGGGTATCTCAAGGATCTCCTTGTACAGTTCGACTGATGGCCCCTGGAGCATACCATCTTTTTCTATGTCGGTGCAGATAGTGTATTTTATGCCTTTCGACCTGTAACCTGCAATGAAACTGATAATATCTGCATCTGTGCTTTCTGCCCAGCCTTCAGTTGCAATTTTACTGTCGATACAGTCAGCTCCGAGTATCAGTTTGTCATTTCCCCAGTTTTTCAGCCAATCCAGGAAAAGAGCCGGCCGGGTTACAGTTATGCTGCCACAGGTAACCTGCCGGGCACCACTGTTAAAGGCAATTTTTAAATCGTCTTCAGATCTGATTCCCCCTCCAAAATCAACAATAAGTTCTGTTTTTGTAAGTATCTTTTCCAGGATATTATGGTTTATTACCCTTCCCTCCTTTGCTCCGTCAAGATCAACAAGGTGTAAAAATTTTATTCCATTATCCTCAACCATCCTGGCAACTTCAACCGGATCTTCATTATAGATTTTTTTTGTGGCATAATCACCCCTGGTAAGCCTTACACATTTTCCTGAAATAATATCCAGAGCAACAATTATTCTCATATTTCAAGGAAGTTTTTCAGTATCTTAACCCCTGTATCAGCTGATTTCTCAGGATGAAACTGAGTTGCATAGAAATTATCCTTCTGCATTGCTGCACTGAAGGGCAGAATATAATCACACATAGCTAAAGTGGAGGATGTTATTTCTGCATAATAACTATGGACATAATACACATCCTCATTTGATCTTACGTCCTT
>DCVC01000337.1 GCA_002328625.1 Bacteroidales bacterium UBA2198 | reverse complement strand
GTGTTAAAACTTGCAGGAGAATGATTGATGCCAGGAATACGAAAGGAATTTATTTTGTCGGTATAGGCGGGATCGGCATGAGCGCTCTTGCTTTATATTTTGAAAATGACGGCTTTATTATTGCCGGTTACGACAGAACAAAAACTCCTTTAACAGAATCATTAGCCCGGAGAGGCTGCATTATATCCTACGAGGATGATATTAACACTATTCCTGATCTCTTCAGGAGTACCACAGGCAAAAGCAGTGTTGTTATCGTTTATACTCCTGCAATAACTACCGATAACAAGATTCTTGCTTACTTTCTGAACAACGGTTACAGCATATACAAGCGATCGGAGGTGTTGGGGGAAATATCTTCAAATACTGATACACTGGCCGTTGCAGGCACTCATGGCAAAACAACTGTTTCTGTTATGATTGCCCATATCCTCAGGCAATCCCATCTGGATTGCTCAGCCTTCCTTGGCGGGATTTCAAAAAATTATAATTCCAATTTACTTCTGGGGAAGGGCAGGTTCACTGTGATTGAGGCCGATGAATTCGACCGCTCATTTCACAGGCTTGTTCCACTGATGGCTGTCATTACCTCTCTCGATGCTGATCACCTTGAAGTGTACGGTGATCATCCTTCCATGATTCAAGCTTACAACGAGTTCTGTAAAAGGATCAGAAGAGGGGGTACGTTATTGATAAACAGCAAAATATCCGGGCTCATTGAAAAAATTGAAGGGGTAACCTGTAGCACTTACGGATCAGATGCCGGCTCCGACTTCAGGGCATTTGATATAATGTATATCAGCGACCACTACAGCTTTAGTATTCAGACCCCTGATGGTGTTATTACGGATATTCATTTCCCCTTTCCCGGGATAATTAATATTGAAAACCTGACTGCCGCAATCGCTGTATCATTGATGTGCGGAGTCACTGCGGATGAAATAAAGAATGCTGCAACTCTTTATCAGGGTGTGAGGCGGCGGTTTGATATCAGAGTCAACCTGCCTGATCTGGCTTACATTGATGACTACGCTCATCACCCTGAAGAGATAAGAGCATTAATAAACTCCATTAAGGAATATTTCAGGGGAAGGAGAATAACAGGTATTTTTCAGCCTCATCTTTATTCACGTACACTTTTCCATGCTTCAGGGTTTGCTTCAGTCCTTGATGATATGGATGAAGTATTACTTCTTCCTGTTTATGCTGCCCGCGAAAATCCTGTAGCCGGCGTATCATCCATGACAATATTCGAAAAAATGAAACTGGCAAAAAAAAGCATGGTAAGAATGGAAGATATCCCATCAATACTTGAACCTGATAAACTCGATGTACTGCTCACTATAGGAGCAGGCGACATCGACACTCTGGTCGGACCTATTGAAGAAAAACTTAAAAGTAAAAAAGCCGGATGAAGAAGTTCATATTATTCATATTAATTCTTATACCGCTTTTATATCTGATATTAATGCCTGCATATTTTGCCGGTGTTGCTTCTGCAAGATTTTGCAGCGGGATAAAAATTGTTATCAAAGATTCATCTGACAATCGGTTTGTTTCGGAGAGAGAGATTTTAAATATTGTAAACGTTACTGCGGGAAGGGTACACGGCAAACCCGTTAAAGAAATTCCGGTTGCTGATATTGAGGAAAGATTAAAAAATCTCAGGGAATTAAAGGTTGCCGAAGTTTATTTCACCCTGGACGGTACCCTCAATATTTTTGTTGATCAGCGTGATCCTGTAATGAGGGTAATGGCAAAAAATGGTGGTGATTACTATATTGATAACGAAGGCATTGTGATCAGGAGGCGTAATTTATACACTCCACGGCTGCATATTGTCGGGGGAAACATAAACATCAGTTCCGCTATGCTCAGCGGGATCAGCGTTCTGGACACCAGTATTAAGAATTCGATCCTGAAAGATATTTATTACCTGGTGAAACATATAAGAAGCGACGGTTTCTGGTCAGCTCAGATTGATCAGATATATGTGGATAACAACAATGAAATTGATCTGGTACCAAGAGTGGGAAATCACCTGATCCATCTTGGTACGACAGAAAACATTGAAGGGAAACTTAACAATCTCGCAGCTTTCTATGATAAAGTGCTGCCTGAGGTTGGATGGAACAAATACTCAAATATTAATCTTGCATTTAAGGACCAGATAGTTTGCAGAAGAAGATAATCAGAAAAAGCAATAATTCAGATCATGAACAAAAAAGAACAGTATGTAGCAGCGATCGATATAGGGACCACAAAAATTGTGGCTATTGTCGGTACAAAAAACGAGAATGGTAAGATAGAAATTCTTGGACTCAGCAAAGCTCTTTCCAAAGGGGTAAAGAGAGGTGTGGTACTCAATATAGAGGAGACCGTAAACGCCATCCAGACAACCGTTGAAGATGTTCAGAAGAGATCTGGCATTCTTTTTTCGGAGGTCTTCGTCGGTATAGCGGGTCAGCATATTAAAAGTATGAAGAGCCGAGGTTATATAATGCGCGATGCGTATGAGGATGAGATCAGAAAAGATGAAGTTTTCAGGCTTATTGAAGATATGCATAAGATACATATCGATATAGGAGAAGAGATAATACATGTTATTCCTCAGAATTTCATTGTTGATAATGAGACAGGCGTTAAAAGCCCGATTGGTATGTGCGGGAGAAGACTGGAAGCTAATTTTCATATTGTCATTGGCCAGGTGGCAGCTGCCAAGAATATTGAAAAGTGCATCCGGAAAGCTAATCTTACTGTAAAGGATATGATCCTTGAGCCTCTTGCATCATCTGATGCTGTTCTTACCGAGGATGAGAAGGAAGCAGGAGTTGTACTTGTAGATATCGGCGGAGGCACCACTGATGTTGCTGTCTATTATGATAACATAATCAGACACACTGCTGTGATTCCGTTTGGCGGCAATGTTGTCACCAAAGACATAAAGGAGGGTTGCGCAATACTTCAGCGGCATGCTGAACAACTTAAAATTCAGTATGGTTCAGCACTTGGAGATATAGCTCCTGATGATAAAGTAGTGTCAATTCCTGGGATCAGCGGACGTGAACCAAAGGAGATATCGTTTAAAAGCCTCGCATATATAATCCAGTCAAGGATGGAGGAGATAATCGATATTGTGAACTTTGAGATACAAAACTCAGGATATGCCGATAAGCTTGCTGCAGGTATTGTGATCACGGGGGGAGGAGCCATGCTTAAACACCTTCCTCAGCTAATGAAGTTCAAAACGGCAATGGATGTAAGGATAGGTCTGCCGAATGAACACCTTTCAGGGACAGGCAGGAATGAAATTAACCAGCCTATGTATGCAACCAGTGTAGGGTTGATAATGAGCGGATTCGAACATCTTGAAACGTATAAGAAATCATTCAGCGCAGGCAGGAGGGAAGAGTTCGTGCAACCCGGCAAACCGGTTGTGGATTCAGAGGGTGGGCATGAGGCTCACGGACCGATACATGAAGAGGAAAAAGTATCTCTTGCCGAGAAAATAAAAACTATGCTTTCCAGGATGTTTGAAGTGGAGGATCAGGTAATCAAGTGATCTTAATTTAGTATAAATCTGTTAAAACCATACTGTTCATTAACAATTAAAACTAACACCATGACAGACGATATAATGAACTTTGATCTTCCTGTGGAGAGATCATCAATAATTAAGGTCCTTGGAATAGGCGGTGGTGGTAACAATGCTGTAAATCATATGTTTGAAAGAGGCATAAAAGATGTCAATTTTGTGGTTTGCAATACCGATCACCAGGCTCTTGCAAAGAGCCCGGTACCCGTCAAGGTCCAGATAGGCGAAGCTCTGACTGAAGGGAGGGGCGCGGGCAGCAAGCCGGAAGTAGGCCGGCAGGCTGCCATGGAAAATATAAATGAAGTTATGGATGCTTTGTCAGGCAACACTAAAATGGTATTTCTGACCACAGGTCTGGGAGGTGGAACAGGGACGGGAGCAATCCCCGTTATAGCCAGGGCATGCAAGGAAGCAGGTTTTCTTACAGTTGCGGTTGTGACAATCCCGTTCAAGTCGGAAGGAAAGATCCGGATTAGGTACGCTATTGACGGTATCACCGAATTAAAAGATCATGTTGATTCACTTCTGGTTATTAACAACGAAAAACTAAGGGAGATTTTTGGCAACCTGGGCGTCTCATCAGCCTTTGCCAAAGCTGATGACGTGCTGGCAACAGCTGTAAAGGGAATTGCCGAAATAATAACCGTTGCAGGTTATATAAATGTTGATTTTGCAGATGTTGAAACAGTAATGAAGAATTCAGGTGTGGCAGTCATGGGGATGGGTACTGCCTCCGGAGAAAACCGTTCTTTGAAAGCCATCGAAAATGCCCTGGCCTCCCCATTGCTGAATTCAAACGATATCACAGGAGCAAAAAGCATCCTGATAAATATTTCATCCGGTACCGGGAAGCACGAACTCACAATGGATGAGCTGGGTGAAATAACTGATTATATGTATGAGGTTGCATCGGAAGATGCTCTTATTATCCGGGGATTATCGCAGGACGAAAATCTGAACGAAAATATCAGCGTGATTGTTGTGGCCACCGGGTTTGAATCAAATACCATTTTCCAGATCAACAAACCGAAAAAGCTTAAAAGGGTGGAGCTGTTTCCGGCTGCTAACCCTGTGCCGCCTCATTTCATTCCTGAGAAAGGTGAAGATGTTTTTACTATCCACGGCAAAACAAAAAGATCAATAGTTACCAATCTTGATGAAGAGACTCAGGGAGAACTCGATTTTGACCTGGAAAGTGTGGAAGAGGTTAATGAGATGAGAAGCAGGCGATTGGGAGCAGAAAATGAGGAAAAGGAAAAGTCCGAGCTGACCCTGAAAAAAGTCAAGCATATGCAGAATATACTTAAAAAAGAGGGCTTATCGGGCAAAACAATGAAAGAGAATATCGACACTTTTGAAGATGTCCCTGCCTATATCAGGAGAAACATGTCAGTAACAACACCTGAAAAGGAAAAAGAAAGCAAAGTTTCAAAATTTACACTAACCTCTGATGATAACGATGAACCGGTTCTGAGGGAAAATAATGCTTATCTTAATGATAATGTAGATTAGCATTTTTCCTATATTTGCCGCTGATGAGGCGAAATGGAACAATAATATTACTTCTTTTTTTTTCAATTGTATTACCTGCTCAGGACCAGGATAGTCTTAAGCCGAGAATAATAAAACAATGGAACCTCTCATCAGATTTTACGGAAGAGGTTATTATCCCCTTTGATACACTCTTTTCTCTTTTCAACCGCTACCGGCTTGCCGATAAATTCTCTCCTTTAAATGCGACTTTGGGGAATTATGGCCTGCCGTTTTATCAGATTAACTTTTTTGACAGGGTTACCGATCCGGATAAATTTCTGTATGCCTGGCATTACCCTTTTATGTATCTACCCGGGAGGTTTGTATTTATGAATACACAAACACCTTTTACAGAGCTCGTTTGGACATTTGGCGGGCCAAGGGAGACTGCAGAGCAGACTTTCAGAGTCAGACATTCCCAGAATGCAGGCAGATTTTTCAACTTCGGCCTTATATATGATATTGTTTACAGTCTGGGACAATATAGTTATCAACGAGCGGAGGATAAGAATTTCACAGTGTTCACCTCTTATACCGGGGATAAGTATAAGCTCTATTTTGCAGCCGGGATCAATAATAATATTTTCAACGAAAATGGCGGGATACTGGATAAAAACCAGCTGAGCCAGCTTGAAACACGTAACGTGGCCGTTAACCTTGGGGGTCTGAATATTGCTAAAAGCATAATAAAAAATCAGAGCCTTCTCCTTGTTCAGCGTTATACCATCAGCCGCAAACCCTCTGTCTCTGGAGATAGTGTTTATCAAGAAAAGCCAGGCTTTTTCAGATTAAGTGGTACATTATCGCATATTTTACAGATTGAAAGCAACAGAAGAACCTATACTGACAAGTCACCTCAGTCAGGCTTCTACGATTCAATCTATATTAATAATTCAGTTACTTTTGATTCTCTTTTTGCACGTTCAGTCAAAAATACAGTCAGGTTTGATTTTGCTACTGATGAGTCCAGAAAATTCAGACTCGGGGGCGGAGTTGGAATCAGGAACGAACTATTTAAATACAGCCAGATTATACCTCTCCGGGATACTCTTTCAGCCGATACCTCTGCCTGGCGAAGGAACAATAATGCAGTAACAGGCCGTTTATATAACAATATCGGTGAGAAATTCCGGTGGATTGCCTCCGGAGAACTTTACCTGAGTGGCTACAGGTCAGGAGATTTCAGCCTGGACGGAATCGTTTCCAAGTCGTTTGACTGGAAAAAGGGGAAAGCATCGTGGCTGATAAAAGGAGCTGTCACTAATCATCAACCTTCATTCTGGTATGAACAATGGGGAAGTAACCATTTTATCTGGAACAATAACTTCAATAAAGTATTCAGGATTGACCTCGGAACAGAATTTCTCTATCCTGGCAGAAATGTCCGGATAAAGCTAAACTATGCTATCCTCGATAACTATACTGACTTTAATTATTCTGCATTGCCTTCACAGCATACAGGAGGATTGTCAGTAGGATCTCTGACAATTACCAAAGAGTTGAAAGCATGGAAATTTCATCTTGCAAACGATATCCTTGTCCAGCGAAGCAGTAATTCCGAAATTCTTGATCTGCCTTTGCTTAGTATACGTTCATCTGCTTATTTTGAGCATCTTTTCATTTTTGAAAAAACCGATGGGAGACTGAATACCCAGCTGGGTGCAGATGTTACTTTTCACACCCTCTACCATCCTTATTCATATATGCCTGCAACAGGCAGATTTTACAGGCAGAACCAGCTCCTTGCAGGCAACTACCCTTTTATCAATGTTTTTCTTAATATAAAGCTTAAACGAACAAGATTATTACTGATGTTCGATCATGTAAACTCGGGATTAATGGGTTATGATTATTATATGATCCCTTCTTATCCGATGAATATCAGGATGTTCAGATACGGTATTGCCTGGACATTTTATGATTAAGAAAAATTGTTGTATCTTTGCCGCCGTTTAATTATAATGAACATTTAACAATTATAAAATCTTTGGTAAGGAAACTATTTATTTTATTCTCAATATACGGAACGCTCCTTTTATCCTGTTCCGATAATCACCGCTCCTCAAATATAAAAGATACCGTCGCAATCGATCTTGATGAGATCAGGGAGCGAGGGAAGCTGATTGCTGTAACAGATTTTAATTCAACAAATTATTTTATTTACAGAGGTGAACCGATGGGATTTCATTTTGAACTCCTCAAGGCTTTTACAAATCACCTGGGAATTGATCTGGAAATAGTAACGGAAAACCGGCTTGATTATGCATTCAGGATGCTTCACAATGGTAAGGCTGATATTCTGGCAATGGGTCTTACAGTAAATGCTTCCAGGAAGAAAGAGATACAGTTCACCGAACCAATTGATGAGACCCGCCAGGTGCTGATTCAACGGAAACCTCACAACTGGCCCGCCATGACAAACTCTGAAATTGAAAGGAGACTGATCAGAAACCATCTTGAACTCTCTAGAAAGATAATTTATGCTCAGGATGGGTCTTCGCATATAGAAAGACTCTATTCGCTTGCTGATGAAATTGGCGATTCCATAATAGTGGTTAAAGTTCCGTATGAATCAGAAAGGCTTATCAGGCTGGTTGCTGCCGGAGAGATTGATTATGCTGTAAGTGATGAGAATATAGCTCAGGTGAATGCAACCTATTACCCAGATATTGATATAAGAACACCTTTGAGCTTCCGGCAAAATATTGCATGGGGTTTAAGAAAAAATAAGTCAGATGAGTTGCTTAAAGAGCTCAATCAATGGATCAGGGCATTCAGAAAAACACCGGCCTATGCACTGCTTTATGCAAAATACTTCAGGAATTCACGTTCCAGCATTATTGTTAACAGCAGCTATTATACTCTCAGTACTGGAAAAGTATCACAATGGGACGATATGATAAAAGACTACAGCGAAAGCATTAACTGGGACTGGCGTCTTCTTGCCTCTCTTATTTACCAGGAATCAAGATTTTTACCTGATGTGGAATCAAGGGCCGGGGCCTACGGGCTGATGCAGGTAATGCCCTCCACAGGTGAATACTTCGGAATTGATATTACTTCCTCGCCAGGCAATAATCTTAAAGCAGGCACACGGTACATAAACTGGCTCCATTCGATCTTTGATCCCAGGATTGCTGATGAGAAAGAGAGGGTTAAATTCATACTTGCATCATATAATGCCGGCCCCGGGCATGTATTTGATGCAATGAAACTGGCAGAAAAGAACGGACTCGACCCTCAGAAATGGGAAGGCAATGTGGCTGTCTGGCTGCAGAAGAAATCAGATCCAAAATATTACAATGATACAGTTGTAAAAAACGGATACTTCAGAGGCAATGAATCCATTGCTTTTGTTTCGGAAATCCTGGATAGGTACGGGCATTATAAGAACATACTGCCATCCAGCAATTGAATCTGAATTAAATATCTCATATTTCTGGCCGGACACATATTGATACCGAGTTATTAAGACTGTGGGTTATGCTGTTAACCAGAAATTAACAAGTAAAAAGCGACCGGTCACTTAATTAATTTAAATAGTCAGCTGTAACATTAAATCAGACCGGCTAGTCATAACGGATCGCCTTCACCGGCGTGATCCTGCTTATTAGCTTCGAAGGAACAAGAAGCATCAGAATAATTGCAGTCATCGTCCCCGCATTTAGTAACAGAATATGAATTAGATCGATATTAACAGGCACGTATTTGATATAATAGGATGTAGGATCCAGGGTGATCAGTCCTGTTTTAAGCTGCAGTACCGCAAGTCCGATACCCAGAAGGTTCCCCCAGAAGAGTCCTTTGCCAATAAGATAGGCAGCCTGGTACAGAAAAACCCTGCGTATGGTAAAATCTTCAGAACCAAGTGCTTTGAGAACACCTATCATATTTGTTTTTTCCAGAATCAGGATCAGAATTCCTGATATCATATTGAATCCTGCTACTATTAGCATAAGAGTGATTATGATGATTACATTGAGATCCTGAAAATTAAGCCAGTCGAAAAGCTGGGGATATCTTTCCCTGATGCTGGCTAACCTGAATTTCTCTTCATCCTCTGCGATCCTATACCCTATTGCGTCCCTGACAGCTAGAGTCATTTGATCAAGTTTGTCAAAATCATTTATGAATATTTCAAAGCCGCTTATCTGGTTATCCTCCCAGCCATTCAGCCGTTTTATGTGACCTATGTCACAGAAGACATACATCTTATCAAACTCTTCAAGGCTGGTTTCATATATCCCGCTGATAGTGAACTTACGGCTTCTAGGCGGATCCTGGACAAAATACATTGCAAAAGAGTCACCCGTTTTCAGCCTGAGCATATCAGAAATCTTTTTTGAAATTATCACATCATTGGTCCGTCCGGTATCAGTAACAATAAATACTTTACCATCAATAATGCTGCTGCCGAAATAGCTCCAGTCAAAGTCGCTGCCGACACCCTTAAGCACAACACCCTGGATATTCTCATCGGTTTTGATAATACCTGCCTTTGTGGCGAACTTCTGCACATGTTTAATCCCGGGCATTTCTTTAATAGTAGGAATAAACACCTGATTATCAGTAATTGGTGCTGTTTCGAATGAGATGTTCGAATCGAAGTTCATGATCTGGATATGGGAACCGAATCCCACCACTTTCTCCCTTATTTCCTGCTTGAAACCTGTTAATATTGAAACCGCAAGGATCATGACCGCCAGTCCCAGTGCAATGCCTATTATGGCAATGACATTTATAGGCCTTGAAAATGAAGTCCCTTCCCGTCTGCCCTTAATGAGCCTTTGTGCTATGAAATAAGGTAAATTCATAAAATCCTGATGTGTCAAATTTAAGAAATTTAGTGGTATATGATGTTGCAACGGATTTAATACCTCTGTGGTTCCCGGTGCCTCCTCTATGGCCCTCAGTGTAATAATAGAAAAACATGAACAGAGTTCACAGAGACACACAGAGGTCTTAATAAATGATGTTTTGAAAATGGAGAAAATTCTATTAGATTTACATAAGGAATTTGAAAGCACAATGAAAAAGTTATTTCTTTGTTTACCGGTATTGATTATAGTTATTGTTTCCCTCTCCTGCCAGGAAACAGGGAGGGTTTCGATACCAGGAGCACACCAGACAGAAGTTTACAAACCAATGCTTGAAGGGAAGTCTGTTGCAATTATAGCCAACCAGACATCAATGGTCGGACAGACCCATCTTGTTGATATTCTGCTGGGAATAGGAATCAGCATAAATGTAATTTTTGCTCCTGAACATGGATTCAGGGACCTGGCAGATGCCGGTGAACAGATAACTGATGGAAGGGATCATGCTACCGGTATTCCTGTCATCAGTCTTTACGGGAAACAACTGAAACCAACTCCCGGAGACTTGCAGGGCATAGATGTTGTCCTTTTTGATATTCAGGACGTCGGAGTAAGGTTCTACACCTATATTTCAACTCTTCACTATGTTCTGGAAGCGTGTGCTGAGAACGACATAAAATGTATCGTATTCGACCGACCGAATCCGAATGGGTTCTATTTTGACGGGAATATAGCAGATACGGCTTACCGGTCATTCGTAGGGATGCATCCTGTGCCGGTGGTCCACGGAATGACAATAGGTGAATATGCACAAATGATCAACGGAGAAGGATGGTTGAAAGGTGGGGCAAAATGTGATCTTATCGTTATAAAGTGTAATAATTACACTCATAAAACGCTTTATGAATTACCTGTAAAACCTTCACCAAACCTTCCAAACCAGACATCTGTGTACTTGTATCCGTCAATCTGTTTTTTTGAAGGTACAAGTATTTCACTTGGAAGAGGAACAGCTTTCCCGTTTCAGGTTTTTGGCTCGCCAAAACTTCCGGATAAAGGATTCAGTTTCACTCCGGAAAGTGTTCCGGGGGCTAAGAATCCTCCGCTTATGGGAGTGAAATGTTACGGGACCGATTTGCGTAATGCCATCGCCGATAAGATAGTCCCATCACCAAAACTGGATCTTAGTTGGGTTATCAGGGCTTATAATGATTATCCCGAAAAGGATAAATTCTTCACCTCATATTTTGATGTTCTTGCTGCCGGGCCGGTTCTCAGGGAGCAGATTCAGAAAGGGATGAGTGCCACAGAGATACGTGAAACGTGGAAACCAGAACTTGCCAGGTTTTCAAAAATAAGAGATAAATATCTGCTGTATAAGTAGGTATCATATTGTCGTGATGACCATGCAGGTCATGAAAGTCAGAAACCATTAACCTAAAGGGTTCTTAAACCGTAAAACTCCGTGCAAGTCCGGTGTAGTCCTATGGTAAAACAAAAAATAAAATCAGATCCTTCCTGGATATTTTTTCAAAGCTTCTGCAAGGGTTTCCATGGCGTTCTTAAGATCGTCAATCTTGAGCACATAGGCTATTCGCACTTCATCCCTGCCCAAACCGGGGGTGGAATAGAATCCTGATGCAGGAGCTACCATTACTGTCTGATTTTTGTATTCAAACTCCTCAAGAAGCCATTGAGCAAACTTATCAGCATTATCAACCGGAAGTTTTACAACCGTATAAAATGCCCCTTTAGGCCTCGGGCAATAAACCCCCGGCATATTATTCAGGGCATTTACCATGAAATTGCGCCTTTCTGTATATTCCCTGTTAACATCACTGAAGTATTCAGGAGGAGTATCTATTGATGCTTCACCTGCAATCTGCCCCAGTCCCGGAGGGGAAAGCCTTGCCTGGGCAAATTTCAGGGCTGAGGAGATAACTTGCCTGTTTTTTGAAACAAGAGCGCCAATTCTTACACCACATTCACTGTATCGCTTCGATACTGAATCGAGCATAATAACATTGTTTTCAATGCCTTCCAGGTTCATTGCAGAAAGATGTCCGGCTCCGTCATAACAGAACTCCCGGTA
>DCVC01000277.1 GCA_002328625.1 Bacteroidales bacterium UBA2198 | reverse complement strand
AAAACCAAGCCAGTTCCAATGATACAACCAAAGTACGAATCCTATACATGTTATTGTAATTATTGAATAATGCAAGCGACCAGCAAAATTCCAGGTTTTACGTTTCCATGCAACAAATGTGAATACCGGTAACCCGATAGTAAGTAAACTGCTGATTATTGGTATAAATAATAGAATTCTGATAATAAGGGGAATACCAAATTCGATTTCATCGCTTAGAAGATATACCGAGGGAGTAAAACATAATATAAATCCAAGGTTTAAAATAACAAGGGTATTTGCCAATAACCATGCCTGCCTTGTAAAAATGTTTTGTCCGGGCTGTTCAATTTCTTTTTTCCTGTATCGTTTTAATATCCAGATTAAAATAGTCAGAAGGAATATTAAAAAAATGGTTATATATGGTATCCATAAAAAAGCAGATGTATCGTACCAGGCGACTCTCTCATAGGAAATGGGCATTTGTTGAGCATCAATAAACAGATTAGATATTTCTCCTTTTTCATTTTGGTGAAATAGTAATTGTGTATTACTATTTGGAATTTTATACATCAGTGGCTCTGATTCTGTCCAGCTGCTAATATTTTCTTCAGATAAGGACATTATTGCTGAAGCGGCTTCGAACCTATCGAAGTAATCGAGTCCTATTCGTGTATTTCTATAATTTCCAGCTACTCTTTTAATATCTTGAGATGACTTATTTTCATAAGTACTCGTCTCCATATTTTCAACCCTGGAGAAAAAATGCTTCATCAAAGAATCGGTTAATTGCATACGCAGTATAGAGTTGGAGTTATTATTACACACAAAGAATCCGATATTAATGTCGGGAATAAGGAACAATCTGCTGGCAAAGCCTGTTACATCGCCATCATGAAGTAATGCCCGTTGGCCATAAGCCTGGTATTCGTAAAACCCGAAGCAGGTTCCCGGCAGTCTTTTATCATTTGCAAACTGTCGTTTCTGCATCTCTCTGCAGGTATTCTCATTCAATATGCGTTTATCCCCGTAGTGTCCACCCTGCAGTTGAGCAATCATAAAATGGCCAATATCATCTGCTGTAGCAATTAGCGATCCGGATGGTAAGGAAAATGACTTGAAGTATTCAACGGGTACCTCCTGATAAATCCCATCAGAGAAGTAATAACCCTTAGCCAGGCGGGGTAATAAATTTTCCGGCTCAGTAAAACTGCTGTTCTTCATTCCGAGAGGAAACAGGATATTGTCCTCAACATATTTTTCAAACGGGACACCGGCTATTTCCTCAACCAGATAGCCGGCTAGCTGGATGCCATGATTGGAATAGCTGATAACGCTGCCCGGAGGCATTGATCGTGGGGGCATATTGTGTGCAAGAAATTCACCCAGAGGCATCCTTTCGGATTTGTTTCGGACCATTGAGTGAATACTTCTTCCGCGAAAGCCGGCACTGTGTGTTAAAAGATTTGCCATTGTAACCGGCTTTGTGTAATTCTCTTCCAGTTTAAAAAGCTTCAGATACTGATTAACATTTGTATGCAGTTCTATTGCACCACGTTCAACGAGCTGCATCACAGCTGTCGCTGTGAAGAGTTTCGAGACAGAGCCAACACGGAAAACTGTCTCATCAGGCAGCACGGGTTTCTGATTTTGCACATCGACATTACCATATCCTTTGGTAAAAAAAACCTCTCCGTCTTTAACCAGAAGAAAAACCAAACCAGGGATATGGTATTGCTCCATCTTATTTTTAAAAAACTCATCAAGAAAAGGCTCCAGCTTTTTCAGATCAATTTGCACTATTGGTTGAATTCTCATACTCACAGTGTCATTGCTATTCGGTTGTACTATCTCTGCCTTGGTAAACTTTAATAAACAAAGAGATATGAGTAATACAATACTCACTCTTATAGCAATATGCTGATTTGTAGTTAGTTTTTTCATTTTGATTTCTCCAATTTATTTGATTGATAATTTTTATTACTCCTTTTACCTCAGTTCTTTCCCGAAAGGGTGCTTTGGACAATGGCTTTTGCATCAACCCACCAAATCTTCCTGTCTCTTTCAAAGAACAGATATTTCCCATCAGGCGAAAATGATACAGTAGCTTCGGCTTCTTCCGTGTTAAAGGCTTGTCCGGGATTGACCGGATCACCCCATATCCCTTGACTGTCCCTGAATGATGCGTACAGGTCCCAACTCCCGAATCCGCCCTCCATCCTGGAATGCAGAATCATGATCCGTTCGTCGGGGGAAACACAGAAGCCGGCGAACTGTTTTCCGAACAGGTCCACACCGAGTGAAACCGAATCGGCGGATGCGCCCTCCCCGGGCATTAAAAACATGATACGCCTGATTTTACCACTCTGCCTGATGAAATATAACTTGCCGTCGAAGCCAGCGTATGGCTGTGCTTCAATATCCGATGTATTAACGCCTGAAGGCAGGTGTTGTGGCTCTCCCCATCCATTTGGGGTCTTTTCTGACATCCAGATATCAGGCATATTCTGAACTTCTCCTTCCTGGGATGCAGGCCGGTCGGATGAGAAAAACAACTTACTCCCGTCCGGCGACATGCACAATTCCATGTTCCTGCAGGTTGTGGAGAATGGAATGACGATAGGGTCGGACCAGATCCCGTCCATGCTCCGGGTGTAGATGAACCTGAAGCTGTTATCGGCAGGGTTTCGTTCTGTCCAGACCGCCTCAAGGCCTGCGGGTCCGAAGAACAGGTCGTGCTGCTCACGTTCCTGTGAGAAAATTTCAGGCGTGAAAGGTTCGGAAGTCATTCCCGGTGGTTTCTGTCCGAAGTAAGGGCCGGTGAGTCCCGAAAGCTTTCGGGAGGGAAAATCGGTTTGCTGTGCATGAATGCTTTTTCCTGCAACAAGCAGTATACAGCTTATCAGAATTAGTTTTTTCATTTTGATTTCTCCTTTCATTTGTTTCTAATCCTTCGGCCTCAGCTCTTCGATTATTTTGGCAGAGACCCAGAACGGATGACTTTCACCTTCCCGTCCGCTGAGGAAAATAAGATATTTGTTGTCGGGTGTGACAATCGGGCATAGTTCAAAACCGGTGTTGACAGGCGAGCCCATGCTTTTCGCAATGCCCCAATTCCCGTCTTTTCCCTTAAAGCTGATGAACAGCTCCAGTCCTTTGCAAAAGATCAGGTAGTTACCATCGGGTGAAACATAAGGGGTCATATCCCCCTTGTCAGAGTTTATCCTTTCGCCAAGATTTTCGGGCTTCTGATATTTCCCGTCAATCAGTTTTGAGCAATATATGTCCTGCATGCCAAATCCTCCTGCATTGTCAGAGGCAAAATAGATATTCCCTTTTTTGTCAACGGAAAACTGCCAGTGCATGCTCATCTGGTTAATGACCTGGTCAACAGGAGTGGGATTACTCCATCCATCAACTTTTTTTTCAACATACCAGATATTCTCTTTTCCTACAATCTTCTGGAGGGGATTCGGGCGGACCGAATTAAAATATATTCTCTTACCATCGAGAGAAAAGAATGGTTCTCCGTCATTGCCGCCAAAATTCATACTGAATGAAGCGGATTCCGGTGAAGTCCACTGGTTGTTAATCCTTTTCATGTACCAGATACCCCCTTCGGAATATGTCTGTCCGGGTATTTCAATCATTGGTGACCAGTATACTTCATTGCTGTCAGGTGAAAAGGCGAGGCTGCTGTGAAGGCCCCAGACAGACGAAATAATTCCCAAAGCAAATATTTCAGGAATAGTGTCGGGTATTTTCTGACCCAGGTATTGACCTTCAATTTTTGGAAACGCCATCGGACTTACATCTGCCCCTCTTCCGGACAATACATTTTTTACCTGCGCCCGCCCATACTCCTCAGCAACGTTGTATGCTGATTGTCCCATTATTGTCCTTGCATTAATGTCCGCGCCTTTATTCAGAAGCATTTCAATTGCCTCAGAACGGTTTTTAAGAGCAGCGTAATGCAGAGGGGTCCATCCATATTTATCACTTGAACCGGCATTAAGACCTTTCCTGATTAATATATCTATAATATCCGGTGAACCCCCTTTTGCTGCATCATGAAGCAATGTTCCCTGCCGGTTATCTTCCATTGAGATTTCAATGCCTTTCTCAACCTGTTTATTGAATAATTCTGTCAGTCCCTTCTGGCAGGCGGACTTAAATATTAATTGTGCGCTTTGACCTTCAACCGGGATGTCGGCTCCATTTTCAATGAGAACGCTTATTATTCCTTCATAACCGCGCCATGCAGCCAGTTCGAGAGGCGTCGATCCGAAAATGTCTTTTGCATTGACATCCGATCCGGCATCAATGAGGAGCCTGGCGAGCTCAGGCGTTCCGCGTTCGCGACAGCAAAGTA
The DNA here is from genome assembly GCA_002328625.1 of Bacteroidales bacterium UBA2198. GTDB lineage: Bacteria > Bacteroidota > Bacteroidia > Bacteroidales > VadinHA17 > LD21. The sequence goes on along the minus strand of DCVC01000277.1, from coordinate 2,130 downwards.
ACAGTGGCGTTCGCCCATAACTGTTTTTCGCATCAAGAGGAGATCCTGCTTTTATTAAAATCTCGGCAATTTCTTTTTGTCCATTTTGCGAGGCATAATGTAACGGTATCTGCTTACGGAAATCCGCTGCTTTTACATCGGCACCTTTTTCAATGAGGATTTTTGTGCATTCCATGCTTCCTGCGATTGCTGAAAGGTGAAGAGGAGTTCGTAGGTTCGTATTCCTGCTATTAACTTCCGCTCCTTTGCTGATCAGATACAAAACCAATTCAGGCTGCTTCTGCCGGGCAGCATGGTGCAGTGGAGTATCTCTGTTTTCATCCGTTATTGTTAAAACCTGAGGTTCAGCTTCAACCAGGGCTTTTACTTTTTCGATGTTAATTTTCTCAATAGCATCAAATATGTCCTGACATCTTGCTGCAGTTGAACCAAATAGGATGAAAACACTAAGAATAAAAAGTCTAAAGGTTTTCATAGCATTTCTTTCCTGTCATATAAAGTAAATAGAGTGACTTACTAACTCGCAAACGAAAAATGCTGCTGCACCACCACCCATTTGCCTTTCCTTTTTTCAAGCACACCTGTCCATCTTGCATTCTCCCAGTTGGCGGGTTGCCCTTTCCACTCGTTTATATCGTCGAGGTAGCAGAAGAACCATGCGACGTCCTTGTTCTTTGCGAAGTTGATATGCAGATCACGAAGTTCATGGCTTATTGCCCTGAAGTCAGGGCTGCCCCAGAAACTCGAATCTTTTCTCACTTCGTTGAATCCGAACTTCACCCTGTCATACGGAGTTACACTGATGAAACCGGAATCATTGGCTATGCTGTTGTAGAACAGGCTAAAATCCTTGTTGACAGCCCATTCAAAAATATTGTCCATTGTCTGTTTCATAAGCTGAATTTCTTTGTCCTCATTAAAAACCTGCTCAGCTTTTTTATCACACGACACAACAGCCATGATTAAGAAAAGAAGGAGATTGATTCTGATGACCGGAGGCATGTTCATATAATCATTATTTATTGCCGGAAGTTGATTTCATATAGCCAAGAGACCCTTTGGTAATTATAAGCAGAAAAATTACAAACAGCAGGTATACGATTGTTTTGATCAATGTGAATTCGTCTGCAACTGATTCAAATACTTTTATTTCCATAGGGAAGTACCTGAAAACAACGTTTGTCCCTGCATGAAGAAGCATGACAGGAATTATACTTTTTCTTGATCTGTAATAGAGCCAGGTAAGGATCATTGAGAGCGGGATACAATATATTAAGAGCCAGATAAACGGTTGGTCATTGCTGCCCCAGCCTTCAAGAAAATACATTGGCAGATGCCAGACTGCCCAACCAGAACCTACAATAGTACAAACAATCACAGGATGGAATTTTTCCATCAGAACCGGAGTTATATAGCCTCTCCAGCCTGGTTCTTCATTACCTCCCGTCAGCAGGGTTGTCGATATCAGATAAACAAAATAAATAAACCATTCAGGGCTCAGGTTAATGCCTGATTTGCCTCCGAGTCCCAGGTAAATCAAATGATGTACGACTGCTATCAGAAAGGGAAGAAGAAGTCCGCCCAGCAGATACCAGATGACATTAATCCTGAAATTAAAAGTGGTTTTAAGCCAGTCCTTAACACCCGATTCGCCTCCTGTTATTTTCAGGATTATAAGAGATGCAATGAAAGGACCGAAAGCTCCGGCAATGAACGTAATAATTGCAAGATTTTCCGGAAGGAGAACCTTCCCCAGGATCCAGATCGGCCAGCTTATGAGATATGTGAGAATAAAGTAGAACCACCAGTTATTACTTGAAAGGAATTTTTTCATTTTTTATACATTTTAACCTATTGGAAATTTATGAGTACAATTTCCAAAGATGTCTGAAAATGAATTAAATGCAATTTACGAATTGTAAATATGAATTTACAGACTGACCTGAATGGATTACGCCTGGCCGGAAGTGCCTGCACGTTTCCTTGTTAATGAATAGATTTACGGCTACTCATACCTTAACGAATCAGCAGGATTGGATGTTGCTGACCTGTATGTGATAACAACAACTGTAAACAGAGCTATAATAATACTTACAAGTGCCCCGATAATAAAAATCCATACGGATATAT
>DCVC01000296.1:19226-20640 GCA_002328625.1 Bacteroidales bacterium UBA2198 | reverse complement strand
TCAGATTAATATCCAGAGATTTTATAGTACTGGTCGCAATTTCAATAATCATAGCTATACCTGTTGCATATTATTTCATGAGCAACTGGCTTGAGAACTATGTTTACCGGACGCAAATTGGCGTACCACTGCTTTTAGTTGCTGCATTGCTGACAGTTTTACTGACTTTTGTGACGATAAGCTTCAAGGCTTACCAGGCTGCAGTTATGAATCCGGCCAATTCATTGAGAACCGAATAATTAAAATTTAATTCAGGGTTAAAAGTTGAGTATCATCGATGACTATGTTCTGATGAAAGATTTCAATATAGTGCAACATCCCGGATTTTCCTGTGTCTTTTTCCTGAAATCAATAATATAAACTTATCTATAATAGTAATGCTAAAAAACTTTTTCATTAATGGACTTAGGTATGTCAGGAAACAACCTGGTTATATAGCCCTGAATATAGGAGGACTTGCCATTGGAATGACAAGTTTCATTTTTATCACTATGTATGTGATTCATGAACTCAGCTATGACAGGTTCCATAAGAATTACGAAAATATATACAGAGTAAAAGTTGTCGGAAGAATGTCGGGAGGTGTAATTGATCAGGCAATTACCGCTGCCCCCATGGCAAAGGCGATGCTTAATGATTATCCTGAAATTGTTAAGGCTACGAGGGTCACAAGGATGGGAGCCTGGCTTATCCGATTTGGTGACAAAAAGTTTAATGAGGATGGAGTATTATTTGTTGATTCAACATTTTTTAGTGTTCTGGATTTTGAATTATTACAAGGTGATCCTAAAACAGCTTTGGTACGACCACGTTCCATGGTGCTTACCGAAGAGTTCTCAAAAAAGTACTTTGGTGATCAGGATCCTATGGGTCAAAGGATAAGTGTTGAGGAAGATACAATTCTTTATACTGTTACAGGTGTTGTTCAGGATGTTCCGGATAACTCGCATATAAAATTTGATATGCTTGCTTCAATGAGCACATATCCCGGAAGGGCTAACAATCAGTTTTGGATTAGCCATAACTTCCATACATATATCGAAGTAAATGAAGGTATAGAAAGGAGCATTTTGGAAGAAAAATTACAGGGTATAATTATTAAGTATGTCGGCCCTCAGCTTCAGGAATTTCTGGGAATTACAGTGGATGATTTCAGGAAAGCCGGTAATGATTTCAAATATGTCCTGGAACCTCTCAAAGAAATTCATCTTAAGGGAGCTCCTCAGTATAATCTTGAGCCGCCAGGCTCGCTTTCAACAGTATATATTTTCATTGTTATTGCCTTTATGATCCTTGTGATTGCAATCATAAATTATGTCAACCTTGCTACCGCAAAATCTGCCGGCAGGGCAAAAGAAGTTGGAGTAAAGAAAGTTGCCGGAGTTAATAAGTCAGGTCTTGTTATGCAATTCCT
>DCVC01000296.1:10013-19076 GCA_002328625.1 Bacteroidales bacterium UBA2198 | reverse complement strand
CCTTCGGGGAATTCTGGTCGTTTTCCAGTTTACAGTATCCATTATTATAATAATAGGTTCTATTATTGTCTACAATCAGCTGAATTTCATGACAGGTAAGGACCTTGGTTTTAAAAAGGAGAACCTGATTGTGATTCGGAGACCTGATGCTTTTTACAGACAGCTTGAACCTTTCAGGGCTCAGCTTTTGCAGATCCCCGGTGTTGAAAAAGTTGGATTTTCGTGGGCCCTGCCAGGAACAACCTTCAGTAATAATGGTTTTTTAAAGGATGATGATCCTGAAAAAAATACATTTCTTATTAATCAGGCAGGCGTTAGTCTGGATTTTCCACAGGCTTTAGGTGTTCAGCTTGTGGAAGGCCGTTTCTTTTCACGTGATTATGGTAATGATTCATTGGCAATACTTATCAACGAAACAGCAGTAAAGTCTTTGGGGCTGAAGGATCCGGTGGGGAAATACATCGTGGAGCCGAGAGGACCTCAGCAATTCAGAAAGCTACAGATCATCGGTGTGATGAAAGATTTTTATATTGAATCAATGCATAAAGCAATAACTCCTGTTTGTTTTACGGTAATGGGTCCGGGCGGAGGTGACAAATTTGCAACAGTAAGGCTTTCCGGGAATGATGTATCAGGTACAATCAAAGCAATAGAACAAACCTGGCAGACCTTTACTGCCAAGCAACCTTTTCAGTATGAATTCTTCACTGATACATGGAATAATCTTTATTCAGCAGAAATGAAAACAGGAAGAATTTTCATTATTTTCTCTGTCCTGGCGATCTTTATTGCCTGTCTTGGATTAATTGGCCTCGTAACATATATTACAAACAAGAGGACCAGGGAGATAGGAATAAGAAAAACTTACGGAGCCTCCATCAGCATTGTGCTGAGACTTTTATCAAAGGAAGTAGTATACCTGATTCTTGTTTCATCACTGTTAGCATATCCGGTGGCATATTTCGGTTCAAGATACTGGCTTGAAGGATTTGCAAGCAAAGTGAACATAAATCCGGTAATTTATCTTTTGGCAACATTAATTACATTATCTATAGGATGGGTATCGATAGGTTATCAGACAATCAAGGCAGCCAGTTATAATCCTGCCAATGCTCTCAGAATGGAATAGGGTAATAAACCTGCCTGACAAATACGGACCCTCTGCCTTATTTAACAATTTGAACTAATTTGTTGTATTTTTGAATAAATAATACAACAATGCGAATAGATATTCTCACTGTTTTACCCGACTTGCTGGAAAGTCCTCTAAACCATTCAATAGTAAAAAGGGCAAGGGGAAAAAAACTTGTTGAGATTAATGTGATTAATCTGCACGATTTTACAAAAGATAAATACAGGAGTGTTGATGATTATGCCTATGGTGGTGGTGCCGGTATGGTATTGATGATTGAGCCTGTTTTCAGTGCCATCGAAAAGTTAAAAAGAGAAAGGGAGTATGATGAAATAATTTATACAACACCTGATGGGAAAAAATTCACACAGCGGCTGGCTAATAAACTCTCCCTGAAAAACAACATTATAATTCTTGCAGGGCATTACAAGGGGATTGACCAAAGAATAAGGGATCAACTGGTAACAATGGAACTGTCGATTGGTGACTTTGTATTATCGGGAGGAGAACTTCCTGCTGCCATTATTACTGACGCAATTGTCAGACTCCTGCCCGGTGCGATTTCCGATGAACAGTCAGCCCTCTCCGATTCGTTTCAGGATGACCTCCTGGCGCCTCCCGTATATACCAGGCCTTCAGAATTTCATGGATGGAAAGTCCCCGAAATACTATTATCAGGAAACGCTGGCGAAATCGAAAAATGGAGGCATGAACAATCCCTTGAAAGAACAAGGAAAATGAGACCTGATCTTGCACAGGAAGAATAATTCCTGCAATGGGAAGGATTATTTAACATTGACTCCGCGCAAACTGTAGATGATTTTCAACCATTAAACCATTAAACCCTTAAACCCTTAAACCCTTAAACCATTAAACCCTTTTGACCTTACAACAGTTTAATTTTGAAATAAGGAAAAGCTTTCGTAAAATTGTGACTTATATTCGCTAAAACATAACTAATTAACAATCAACAACATGAATTCACAGGATTATATTAATCGGGAAGACAAATATGGAGCACACAATTACCATCCTCTTCCGGTGGTTCTTGAAAGAGGGGAAGGTCCGTTTGTATGGGATGTTGAGGGAAAGCGTTATTTTGACTTTCTGTCTGCATACTCTGCCGTGAATCAGGGCCACTGCCACCCCGAAATTGTAAAAGCATTGACTGGTCAGGCACAAAGGCTCACACTGACTTCAAGGGCTTTTTATAATTCTGTTCTTGGTGAATATGAAGAATATATCACGAAGTATTTCAGGTATGACAAAGTACTTCCCATGAACTCAGGTGCCGAAGCTGATGAAACGGCTCTTAAACTCTGCCGTAAATGGGCATACAAGAAAAAAGGCATACAGGAGAACAATGCGAAGATCATTGCCTGCGAAGGTAATTTTCACGGAAGGACCATTACCATCATATCAATGTCGACAGATCCTGACGCCAGAAATCATTATGGACCTTTCACTCCCGGGTTTATCATCATTCCCTATAACGATCCGGATGCTCTGGAAGATGCATTGAATGACCCGGATGTTGCCGGTTTTCTTGTTGAACCCATTCAGGGTGAAGCAGGAGTTTTTGTTCCGGATGAAGGATATCTCAGGAAAGCGTATGATCTGTGCAAATCGAAGAATGTTCTTTTCATCGCCGATGAAGTTCAGACAGGCATTGGACGTACTGGCAAACTGCTTGCATGCGATCATGAAGGTGTTCGTCCTGATATTTTGATACTTGGAAAAGCCCTGTCCGGAGGCGTGTTGCCTGTTTCAGCTGTTCTTGCTGACGATGAGGTCATGCTAACGATCAAGCCGGGCGAGCATGGTTCAACTTTCGGAGGTAATCCTCTTGCATGCAAGGTAGCGATTGCTGCTCTCGAAGTGATAAGGCATGAAAAACTTGCAGATAAAGCAGAGCATCTAGGAAAAATATTTCGAGAGGAACTACGTGCGATTAAATCGGATATGATTGAAATTGTCCGTGGAAAAGGCCTGCTCAATGCAGTGGTTGTTAAACCAAAGGGCGACAAGACAGCATGGGATGTTTGTCTTGCCATGAAGGAAAAGGGGTTGATTGCCAAACCCACACATGAGCATATAATTCGCTTTGCTCCTCCCCTTGTAATTACTGAGATTCAACTCAGGGAAGCTATTGAGCTGATAAAAGAGACATTTAAACTCTTTGAATAGAATTTTAATATATAAATAAATTATATATTAAAATAACTTATATATTATTGAATTTATATATTGAGTACTTCGGAATACAACATAATATTATGCTTATCTATATCAAGAATGCCTTAAATCCTATAATAAGAATTAATCCTCTAACAATTTGTTTATTAATACTTTTCTTTTCCTGTAATCCTTCAGTAAAAAGAAAGGTTACAAGCAGGGAATTGAAAGATCATGTTGTTTACCTCTCATCCGGATCTCTGGAAGGCAGGCAAACTGGCACAACAGCCGACAGTATTGCTGCTGAATATATTAAAAAACAATTCGAGAAGATTGGGCTAAAACCACTTATCGGTGACGGATTCCAAAGATTCAAGGTCACCAACAAAATAGTCCAGGGGAGCGGTAATTTGCTTATGATTAACGATAAAAAGTATTCACCAGGTAAAGATTTTCTTCCATTTGGATTCAGCGCAGACAAATCTTTTGAATCAGAGGTTGTTTTTGCGGGTTATGGCTTCAGTATTAATAACGACAGCCTTAAATGGAATGATTATGAGGGCATTGATATTTACGGGAAGTGGGTAATGATTCTCAGGGCCGATCCTGAATCAGAAAAAACCATCAGCAAGTTTGTTCCTTTCAGCGGGGACAGGGATAAAGCTTTACTGGCAAAAGATCTGGGGGCAGGTGGAATATTGATGGTATCCGGACCAGCTTCCGATCCCGAGGATCGTTTCGACCCTCTCTCCTCTTATGATCACCCGCTTGATATTCCAGTAATCAGAATTAAAAGAGAAATTGCCGATATCATTCTTTCAAGATCAAAAACCACAGTCGCGGAACTGGAACTTAAGCTGAACAATACACGAAGATCATCGAGTTTCAAAACAGGTACTTATGCGAATGGTATATCTGAAATAATAAGGGAGAAATCATTAACAAGGAATGTTGTAATGATTCTTGAGGGACAAGATGAGAAACTTAAAAACGAATATGTTATAATGGGAGCTCATTTTGACCATCTTGGTATGGGAGGTGCAGGTTCCTCAAGCAGGGCGCCAGATACCATAGCTGTACATCATGGTGCTGATGATAATGCTTCAGGGGTGAGCATGATGCTCGAACTTGCTGAAAAATTTGCAAAAACCAAGGGAAGCAATAAGCGAAGCATAATATTCATTGCATTTTCTGCTGAGGAAATGGGATTATTAGGCTCAAAGTATTTTGTGGAAAATCCCGGTATAGATCTTTCTAAAGCAAACGTTATGATCAATCTTGATATGATCGGAAGACTGCATGAGGATAACTCCCTGCAGATTGGAGGGATAGGTACTGCTGACAGATTACGCGATATTGTTCTTTCACTGAGTGATACATTACTTGTTAAACATACATTTGCAGAAGAGGGTTATGGCCCTTCAGATCATTCTTCTTTTTACGGGAAAGATATTCCTGTCCTTTTCTACTCCACCGGTGCCCATCTCGATTACCACACACCTGCCGACACATACGAAAAGTTAAATTACAAAGCAATGGTGAAGATATCAGACCTGGTTTTCAATGTTGCCAGGGAACTTGCAAATTCGGCTGACCGGCTGCAATTCAGGGAGTCGGGTCCAAAGGCAGATGTCAGCAGGACTATGCGGCGAAAAGGGATCACACTTGGCATTATGCCTGATTTTGCAGGGAATGTAAAGAACGGATTGCGGGCAGATTTTGTTACTCCGGGAAAACCTGCCGCATTGGGAGGGATGAAAAAGGGGGATATTATCACCTCAATTGACGGTAAGCAGGTGAACAATATACAGGATTACATGTACAGACTTAATCAGCTAAAGCATGGTCAGATAATAACTGTGGAAGTGTTGAGGGATGACAAAAAAGTAGTTTTGCTGATACAATTATAAGGGAATAACGTCTAAGTACAGGAAAAACGGAAATAATCTATGAAAAAACTCACACTTTGGTTGTTGTCATTTATAATTACCATTGGTGCAGCTTATTACCAGAGAAAAACAGGGCCAACATATCCAAAAAGGGTTGATGTGGCCATCAACGATTCGATTCATCAACTTAGCCTGGTTCGAAGCCTTGGTCTTGATCGGCGTCCTGAGGTAAGGCTCAGAATATCTGATACTACCGTAAAAGCCAAAATATATTTCAAACGCTTCAGGACCGGCGATGAATATGAAACCCGTGACTTTGAATATAATGTCTATCCCGTTAATTCCCAGGTCATGAATAAAATATTCAGGATCACCGAAGAAAAAGGGCTCTATGCAGAAATTCCGAAACAGCCTCCGGCCGGAAAAATAGAATACTATATTGAAATAACTGACTCACAAGGTACCAGAACACTGCTAAAAGATAATCCGCTGGTGATCCGGTTCAAGGGAAGTGTTCCCGGTTATGTTCTGGTCCCTCATGTCATACTTATGTTTCTTGCAATGCTTCTTTCAACACTAACAGGACTAATGAGTATAACACGATATCCATCATATAAAAAGTATGCTTTATGGACATTGATCCTGCTTGTTACAGGAGGAATGATCCTTGGCCCTCTGGTTCAGAAATTTGCGTTCGGTGAACTCTGGACAGGAGTTCCCTTTGGCTGGGACCTGACTGACAACAAAACACTTATTGCAACATTATTCTGGATCATTGCTGTAATAATGAACAGAAAGAAAGCGAGACCAGTATTCGCAATTATTGCAGCTATTGTACTGCTGATAGTTTATTCAATCCCTCACAGTCTTTTTGGATCGGAACTCGATTATGCAAGCGGACAGGTCATCCAGGGATTGCCAGTGTTTTTTTTCTGTAAAAAAATTTAAAATTTCTTTATTTGAGTGCAGCATTAAAAAATTCCCCACGTCTATTGATTAGAAAACTGATATAGAGTGGGTGCAGCATCAAAGATAAGAACCAGTCTTTATGTAAAGATGACAAATGTTGAAGCCGCATTCAGGAATTTGCACCAGGATCTTTTAGACGCGTGCAAAACAGGCGACCAGAAGGCACAGTTTCAGATCTATAAATTGTACTACAAAGCGATGTACAATACAAGTCTTAGAATTGTGAACGACACTATGGAAGCCGAAGATATAATGCAGGAGTCGTTTCTGTCGGCCTTTGAAAAAATTGACACCTATTCGGGAACAGTGAGTTTCGGTGCATGGCTTAAGAAGATAGTTATTAACCGCTCACTCGATGCCCTGAACAGAAGAAAAGCGATCTTTGAAGATATTGATTATCATACAGGTATAAGAGATGAAAGCAACGAAGATCTGATGAGAAAAGAAGAGGTGGATGTCCAGATTGAAGAGATTAAGGAAGCTATAGGGCGATTACCGGACGGATACAGGATTATTCTTTCACTCTACCTCCTTGAAGGATATGATCATGATGAAATAAGCGAGATTCTTTCAATATCCAGCAGTACATCACGATCACAACTTTCAAGAGCAAAACAAAAACTATTGGGAGAACTCAGGAAAAAATGAAATACATATCAGCAATGAAGAATATAGAAGACATAATCAGGAAAAATAAGGATTTTTTCGATGGAGCTGAACCATCGGAAGGTCACTTCGAAAGGTTTAACAGGAGACTTGAAATAAGGTTTCATTCCGTTGCAACCAGAAGAAGCATTGTACCATATCTGCTTAAAGCAGCAGTTGTAACACTGCTGGTTACCCTTTCATCTCTCTGGACATGGGATCATTTCCTAAGGCCCGGAAGCAGCAGAATGGCCCTTGGAGATGTTTCACCACAGTATAAAGAGGTGGAAAGCTACTATATGCACCAGGTTAACATGATGCAAAGTGAACTTACATCAATAAATATTGATAATAGCCCTGAACAAAAAACAATCCTCCTTCAGGAAATGAAGAGTATGGATTCAGTTTATGTGCAGCTGCAGAAAGAACTTAAAGCTAATCCAAATGACGAAAGGATCATAAATGCTATGATTGTGCATTATCAGACAAAACTGGAAGTATTAACATTTATTCTTGATCAGCTTAAGACCATTAGTAACGACGTTCATAATTCAGGTGAAAATGAAAAAACAAATTTATAAAACAGGATTTCTCCTTGCAGCAGCAATATTGCTTATCACTTTCACGGCTGCAGCCCAGAAAGTTACGAAGGAATATCACAAGGAATATAGTACAGGAAAGAATACGACACTCGATATCAGCAACAGATACGGCGATGTTGTTATTCACAGCTGGGATAAGGACCAGGTTGTTATTGACGTTGTAGTAACCATTGAACACCCAAACCGTGACAGGGCAGAGAAACTCCTCAGTTACATCGATGTAAGATTTAATGAATCGGGAGATCTTATTTCAGCCAAAACCTATATTGATGACAGATTTAATTTCAGCGGCTGGGGCAGCCGTTCAAGGCGGTTCAGCATTGATTATAACGTACATATGCCGGTTGGGAATAATCTTAATCTTGCTAACAGATATGGAAATACCGATCTGGATGAATTAAGAGGCTTGGTCAAACTCGATATTAAATACGGAAACCTTACAGCCACTACACTTACCAGAGGAAACGAAAGACCTCTTAACCTTCTGAATCTGGCTTATGGCAAAGCGACCATTAATGAAGCCGGATGGCTTGACCTGGTTATAAGATACAGCGGAAACACTGAAATAATAAGAAGCCAGGCACTGCTGCTGGATAGTAAGTATTCAAAACTCAAGATAGGAGAAACAAGTTCTCTTGTTGGTGAAACAAGATATGATAACCTGAAGATCCAGAGCATCAACAACCTTGTTCTGGACGGAGGGTATGCAGATATAACAGTTGGATTACTATCAAAGAAGCTTAAATACGAAGGTGGATATGGCTCCTTCAGCGTTGAACAAATACCAGCCGGTTTTGAATCACTTGAAATTGATACACGCTACACAGGAGTCAGGCTTGGAATCGATAACTCGGCAACCTATAAACTCGATGCCAAAGTCTCATATGGCGGACTTAAATTCGATGAAAACAATTTTCAGCACCAGAGACGTATTGTTGAAAACAATTCAAGCGAGACATCAGGCATAGTAGGGAAAGAGAGTTCCCCGTCTTCAACAGTTAAAGTAAAAGCATCTTACGGTTCCGTAAAACTATACTAAATGGTACATGTCGAAAAGCCAACAGAAGAGAAACTTAACAAACTGAATGTTAAATCGTGGCCGATATGGGAAAAAGAGGCTTCCGAATTTCCCTGGGAATATGACGAAAAAGAAACCTGCTATATCCTCGAAGGTGATGTTGTTGTAACACCTCAAACGGGTGACCCGGTAAGATTCGGAAAAGGTGATCTGGTAGTTTTCTCAGAGGGTCTGAAATGCAAATGGAAAATAAACAGGGCAGTCAGAAAACATTATAGATTCGGATAAATAACTTAGAAATCCAGTTCCACCACAGTTATTCCCGATCCGCCCATATCTACATGCTCATCATGGAAGTTCTTAACAATATCCACAGTTCCCAGATATTCCCTGACCAGCTGACGTAAAATTCCATTACCCTTGCCATGTAAAATCCTCAGGTCTCTCTGTTGCACAATAATAGCTGTATCAATCAGGTCACGGACCTTGTTTATTGCCTCTTCTCCCCTAACACCGCGAATATCTATCTCTGGTCTGAAATTCAGTTTCCGCTCACTTATCAAGGGATCCGTTTTCATTAATACCTGATATGATCTCTGGCTTTTTCTCAGCTCTGCTCTGGTAATCCTTTCT
>DCVC01000296.1:4986-9986 GCA_002328625.1 Bacteroidales bacterium UBA2198 | reverse complement strand
GATTTTTCAGGAGTATCAGGTTCTTTTAGTGGCGGTTTTCGTCTTATTTTTCTGATTTTTGCATCAAGGTTTAATGTCCTGGCTTCAGCATCTGTTTCAACAGGTTTTATTTCCTCAACAATATTTACCTTAAATTCTTCAAGCTTCTGACGGACATCTTTTGTTTTTTCCTTATCAGCCTGTGATTCTTTTATCTGCCTGATTGTGTTTTCGATAATACGGTTTGACTCTTTCAACAGGTTCAGGGCTTCATCTCTGGCTTTTGAAATGATCTCCTTTCTCAGATCTTTAGCCCCCGCCAGTTCATTTTCATACTCTTCAATCAGCTCTTCAAGCCTTTTTTCGTGATGCCGAATATTTTGCCGTTTGGTTTCCCAGTACCTTTTATCGCGGGCAATATCTTTAAGATGACGGTCGTAGTTAATATTCTTAATCCCTGCCTTATCTGAAGCTTTGTTAAGGATCTCTTCCGGTAAACCTATTCTCCGGGCTATTTCAAAAGCAAACGAACTTCCCGGCTTTCCTATATTAAGCTGGAAAAGTGGTTGCATATGGTTACTATCAAATGCCATAGCCCCGTTTATAATACCGTCGGTAAGGGATGCGAAATGCTTAAGATTAGTGTAGTGTGTCGTGATCACGCCATAAACATTTTTTCTGTTAAGTCCTCCCAGTATTGCTTCAGCTATAGCTCCACCAAGTGCAGGTTCAGTGCCTGTTCCAAGTTCATCAATAAGGATCAGGGAGTTTTCCTTTGCATTCCTGAGAAAATACTTCATGTTAATGAGATGAGAACTATATGTACTCAAATCATTTTCAATGCTTTGTTCATCACCAATATCAATAAGGATCCCTTTAAAAATGCCGGCTTCTGATCCTTCATCAACCGGGATGGTAAGTCCGCACTGGAGCATATACTGAAGAAGACCGACTGTTTTAAGACACACAGATTTGCCACCGGCGTTGGGTCCTGATATTAAAAGAATCCTGTATCGCTCGTCAAGGTTAATGTTCAAAGGGACAACTTCTCTGCCAGGGAGTTTTTCGAAAGTCAGTGAAAGAAGAGGATGGATTGCATTACGCCATGAAATGAAGGGTTTTTCATTAAGAACAGGTTTGATTGAATGAAACCGGATCCCAAACAATGCCTTTGCCCTAAGGAAGTCTATTTCTCCAAGAAAAACATTCGACTCGATCAGGTCATCAATATATGGCCGGATATTGTCGGCTAATGAAGTTAGTATCCTGACTATCTCTCTTTTTTCATCATACTCCAGTTCAATGATGTCGTTATTCATTTCCACAATCTCCTCGGGTTCTATAAATACAGTTTTGCCGGATGCAGACTGATCATGGATAAGTCCTTTAATTCTCCTTTTGTCATATGTGCTTATGGGGATCACTCCTCTCCCATTCCTGACTGATACATTGGTTTCAGCATCAACAATGCCATCCGACTGGGCCTGCTTGAGAATTGAAATCAGTTTTTTGGCAACCTGGATTCTTTTTCCTGCTATCTCCGATCTGATCTCCTTTAATCTGGGCGATGCTCCATCTCTGATGGAACCGTGTCTGTCAATAATCCTGTCTATGGAGTCAATAACGTAAGGATAAATCTTTACTGAATCGCAGAGAGATCTTAATACAGGATATTTAAGAGCTTCCCTGTTCCTGAAAAAGCTGAGAATACTCTTTACTGTCTCCAGAGATCGTTTAAGATTGAATACTTCCTGTATCTCAGGGAATGTGCCTTCTATTCTTATTTTTTCAAGGCTGTGAGATATTTCATAATAATGCTCAGATGGAAAATAGTCTTCAAACTGCAGTAACTGCTGGAATTCACATGTGGCTGACAACTTTATTGAAATGGCCTCCAGGTTATCCATGAATTTTATATCATCAACCTTCCCCTTTCCCATCGGGCTGATGCATTTCTCCGAAAGGAGCTTTTTAATCCTGTCAAAACCAATTTTTATTTCAAAATCTTGCGGGTAAATCATTCAAAGTAAATAGTTAAAGTCCGTAGTCTGAAGTCGGAAGTCCGATATTGATGAATCCCGCATTGCATGGAGGCTAAGTCATGCAAAATGGGAGCGGAAGTCCGAAATCTCCATGCAAAGTTAATTAATGTTAAAAGATATCGGAGAAGAGGAAAGAGAGTTTTCTTTTTTTTCTACATTTGAGACTTCTTTAAATAAATCAAACCATATATTATGAAGAACAAGATTTTGTTAAGTGCATTAATGATGCTTATCATGCCCGTATTATTGATGTCGCAGACTGAGAAAATTGATCTCGGCATGATCTACAGAATCAAACAGGAAGGCATCAGAAATTCAAAAATTGAAGAGTTGGCTCATGGTCTGACTGATTTTGTTGGTCCCAGGTTAACAGGATCAACCGGGAGTACAAGGGGAAATGAGTGGACAAAGAAAAAAATGGAAGAGTTTGGTTTTCAGAATGTAAGGATAGAAGAGGCCAGGGATTTCAGTCGGGGCGGCTGGGATAACCTGAAAACATATGCTGCTATGACAGCACCATATTATGTAAATTTTGCATGCAATCCGGTTGCCTGGACAGGAAGCACTCCTGGTCCGGTTAAGGGTGAAGTCGTTCTCCTTGATGTCAAAACAGAAACAGATCTTGAACAATATAGAGGGAAACTGACCGGCAAAATAGTTCTTGTACCTTCAACAACAACATATGAAGTAAGCTACGAACCGCTTGCAAGCAGGCTGTCAGATGAAGACCTTAAAAGGATCTCCATGTCTTCACTGCAACAACAGGGACGCAGGCCCCCGGTGGGTGACATTGCATCGCTTATGGCTCAGAGAACACTGAGAACAAAGATTTCAGAATTCATCAGGAATGAAGGAGCTGCGGTCATTTTAAATAGTGCTGGAACTTTTAACGTTCCAAGATCGAATGGCTCAAGTTATACAAGGGGGAATCCTGAACCGGTTGCAGAGCTTAACCTCCCGGTCGAAGCTCATGGAAGGATGGAAAGGCTGATCAGGCATAATGCCTCTGTTGAAATGGAAATTGAAATACAGAACAGGTTTTTTGACAGCCCGAAGGTATATAATGTTATTGGAGAAATCCCGGGTACCGATAAGCTTCTTAAAAACGAAGTGGTTCTTCTGGGTGCTCATATCGATTCATGGCATGGAGGAACCGGTGCCGCTGATAATGCATCGGGATGTGTTGTAATGATTGAAGCTTTACGGATACTTAAAAGCCTTGGGATTGCTCCGCGCAGGACAATAAGGGTCGCTTTGTGGGGTGGCGAGGAACAGGGATTACATGGTTCCCGGGGTTATGTTGAAAAGTACCTGGTTGACTCTAAAACAAGGGAACATAAATCTGATTATGATAAATTTGCCGCCTATTTTAATATGGATAACGGCAGCGGTAAATACAGAGGAATCTATTTGCAGGAGAATGACCTTGTCCGTCCTGTTTTTGAAGAATGGATCAAACCCTTTGCTGATATGGGAGTATCTACTGTTGCAATAAGAAATACCGGAGGGACGGATCACCAGTCATTTGATGCAGTCGGATTACCAGGCTTCCAGTTTATCCAGGATGAAATTGAATACGGCCGTGGCTATCATACAGTTATGGACACCTATGAAAGACTTGTGATGGCCGATCTTAAACATAATGCAATAATTACGGCATCATTTGCTTATAATGCTGCTATGAGAGATGCTAAATTACCCCGCAAACCGGCAACGAGACAGAGCGAAAATATTCAGCAGAGGATGGTTGCACCAGTGATGAATTAATTGAAAATCAAATAAATAAATAAACAAATAAATAATAAATTATTGATAGAGACAGGTCTGAGACCTGTCTCTATATGTTTCGGTGTTTTGTTATTTCGTTATTCCTGCCAGATCAAGGATAAAAGCATATTCCAGTGCGGTTACCCTGTAACGTTCAAACCGACCTGATGCACCACCATGACCTGCCTCCATGTTAACATCCATGACAAGCCTGTTCTTATCAGTTTTCATATCCCTGAGCTTTGCCACCCATTTGGCAGGTTCCCAGTACTGCACCTGGGAATCCCAATAACCAGCAGTAACAAGCAAGTCAGGATAATTCATCGGTTTAACCTGGTCGTACGGAGAATATGAAAGCATATAATCATAATACTCCTTTTTTCTCGGATCACCCCATTCATCCCATTCAAAAGTTGTTAAAGGAATGGTTTCATCCAGCATTGTGCTTACTACGTCAACAAAAGGGACAGCCGCAATCACACCCTTATAAAGCTCAGGTTTCATATTGACAATTGCACCCATAAGAAGTCCCCCTGCACTGCCGCCCATTGCAAAAAGGCTTTCTTTACCGGTGTATTTTTCATCAATAAGGAATTGAGCACAATCATTGAAATCCGTGAATGTATTTATTTTTTTCAACAACCTACCATCTTCATACCACGAGCGGCCCAGATCACTCCCCCCGCGTACATGAGCCAAAGCATAGACAAAACCCCTGTCAATAAGACTCAGCACTGCCGAGTTAAAGTAAGGATTTATCGATGAACCATATGATCCGTATCCATAAAGCAATAACGGAGCCTTGCCATCGCGGACAAAGCCTTTCCGGTAAACAAGTGATATTGGCACCATTGTACTATCCTGTGATTTAGCCCATAGCCTTTTTGATTCATAGTCCGACTTATCAAAACCTCCAAGAACAGCCTCTTCCTTTAAAACCTTCTTTTCTCTTGTTGACATATTGTAATCAATAATTGAATACGGGGTGGTAAGGGATGAATAGCTGTATCTCAGAATTTCTGTATTCGGAATCGTATTGATATTTATCCATGCTGAATAGGTCTCTTCTCCAAAATCAAGATAATATTCACTTTTGTCCTTTTTGTTCATTATCCTCAGGTTGCTGAGCCCCTTAATACGTTCAGCAGCAACCAGATAATCATCAAAAAGTTCAAAACCTTCAAAAAGCACATCAGGTCTGTGAGGTAGTAC
>DCVC01000296.1:3726-4964 GCA_002328625.1 Bacteroidales bacterium UBA2198 | reverse complement strand
GCGCAAAAACCACAAAGCTGCCATCGGGCTTTGAGGCATCCAGAATTCGCGCTTCTGTAGAGAGGGTATGACGGGATTGAATGATAATAAATTTTTTGCTCTTGGTTTCATCCAGTCCAACGCTGAAGGTCTCATCCGCTTCAAAATAAACAGTTCTATCATTAATTACATCATCTCCCAATTTGTGACGTAATATTTTATCTGCCCTTAAAGTCTCAAAATCCTTGCCTGTGTAGAAGATTGTCTTGTTATCAGCAGCCCAGACAACCTCACCCGTCACATTTTCAATCTTATCATTGAGAAGCCTGCCTGTTTCAAGATCCAGAAAATATATTGTATATCGCCGGCGGCTGACTGTATCTACTCCATAAGCAAGGATTTTGTTATCCCTGCTTACACTTAACTGACTTACAGAACAAAATGTCTTTCCTTCTGCTATTTTATTTACATCAACCAACAGTTCTTCAGGTGCATCAAGATTTCCTTTCTTGCGATAATAGACAGGATACTCCTTCCCTTCAAAATACTTATAATAATAATAGTATCCTTCCCGCAGAAAGGGAACAGATTCATCATCCTTTTTTATCCTGCCAACAATCTCATCAAATATTCTTTTCTGAAGATCTTCGGTGTGCTTCATAACTGCTTTTGTATAGTCATTTTCTTTTTTCAGATAGTCAAGGACTTTTAAAGTCTGCGCATCAGGAAGAGAGGAAGCTTTTTGCTCATCGCTAAGTCTCATCCAGAAATAATTATCTATCCTATTATCAAAAATCTCATATGGTATTTTTTCAGCAACAGGAGGCTTAACAGCTTTGTGACAGCTGCAGACAATAAGGAAGATTAACAGAGCAACAGTTGTTAAGATTCTGATTCTTTTCATATTTGTTAATTATTAATAAAATATAGATAGCCAATAATTCTAATGGATGAAGGTAAAAAAGATTTCCTGACTGGTTTTTGCTGAGACGCGCAAATTGTTCGTCTCTATTGTTTTTTTACATCAACATCCCTCAAAGATAATTGAATCCGCTTTCTTTCCAGATCAACTGCAAGAACTTTTACCATAACATGCTGATGTAGTTTAACCACGGTTGAGGGATCCTTAACAAATCCTCTTGCAAGATTTGAAATATGTATCAGTCCGTCCTGTTTAACACCAATATCGACAAAGGCTCCGAATTTTGTAACATTTGTTACAATTCCGGGAACTATCATACCCTCTTTTACATCTTCAA
>DCVC01000296.1:0-3684 GCA_002328625.1 Bacteroidales bacterium UBA2198 | reverse complement strand
CACATGATAACTCTCAGGGTGAACAGCACTCGAATCAAGAGGATTTTCCGCATTTCTTATCCGTAAAAATCCCGCACTTTGTTCGAAAGCCTTTGCGCCCATGCGTTTAATGCCAAGAAGTTCCCTTCGAGACTTGAATGGTCCGGCATCAGCCCGGTGATCAACAATGTTCTGTGCCAGCTGGGGTCCAAGCCCCGAAACATAGGTCAACAAATGTTTGCTTGCAGTATTGACCTCAACGCCTACAGCATTTACACAGCTCATAACAACGTCATCAAGCGATTTCTGGAGCTTATGCTGATCCACATCATGCTGGTACTGCCCCACTCCTATCGATTTGGGATCGATCTTGACAAGCTCAGCCAGAGGGTCCATTAATCTCCTTCCGATTGAAACCGCACCTCTCACCGTCACGTCATAATCGGGAAACTCATCTCTTGCTGTTTTAGAAGCCGAGTAGACTGAAGCACCGGCTTCGTTTACCACAAAAACCTGTATGTCCCTGTCAAACTTCACCCATTTAATAAAATCCTCCGTTTCCCTGCTGGCTGTACCGTTACCAATAGCTATCGCTTCAATTTTATATGCACTTACCAGCGATAATATTTTCTTAACCGACAATGCAGTCTCGTTCTGAGGCGGATGAGGATAAATGGTTTCGTTATGTAAAAGATTCCCCTGCCTGTCAAGGCATACTATCTTACAGCCGGTTCTGAATCCGGGATCTATTGCAAGAACATTTTTTTCTCCGAGCGGAGGAGCGAGAAGCAGCTGCCTGAGATTATCTGCAAACACTCTTATTGCTTCTTCATCAGCCAATTCCTTTGAGATGTTCCTGAACTCAGTTTCCATTGAAGATGCGAGAAGCCTTTTCCAACTGTCTTTTATAGCTTCTGCAACAATGGTTGAAGAATTACCAACTCCCCTGATAAATATTTTTATAAGTATATCTAAGGCCTTTTCTTCATCCGGCTCAATAGAAAGTCTGAGAAACCCTTCCTCTTCTCCCCTTCTCATTGCCAGCAACCGGTGTGAGGGACATTTTCTTAATGGTTCGGACCAGTCAAAGTAATCACTGTATTTTATCCCCTCTGTCTCTTTGCCTTTTATCACCCGCGAATAAATAAATGACTCTTTTTCAAAAAGAGACCTCATTTGTTTCCTGGCTTTTTCATCTTCACTTATCCATTCAGCAATAATATCGCTCGCCCCGGCAATAGCCTCTTCTGGAGATTTAACTTCATCATTAAGATACTCTTCGGCCCTTAGCCCCGGGTCTTTTTCTTTTTGTTCCATAATAATGAAAGCAAGTGGTTCCAATCCTTTCTCCCTGGCAATGGTTGCGCGCGTCCTGCGTTTTGGCCTGTAGGGAAGATACAGATCCTCCAGTTCTGCCATGGTTGCAGCCGATCCTATTTTCTGCATAAGCTCAGGAGTCATTTTTTCCTGCTCCTCAATTGATCTGATCACGCTCTCACGTCGTTCATCCAGGATCTTAAGCCGTTCATACTCCTCCTTGATATACATAAGTTTAACCTCATCGAGGCTGCCGGTCATCTCTTTGCGGTATCTGCTAATAAAGGGAATGGTAGCTCCATCATCCAGCAGCCTGACGGTGTTCTCGACCTGCCATTCATACAGGCCGAGTTTTTTTGCAATAAGTTCTATGTTTTTATTTGTATCCATTTTTATAACTCAACCTGATTAATTCATAAACATGAATTAATCACCCGAAGGGCTGACGAAATAATTGGGAACCAATTATTTGTCAGGGTTAACCTTGACATTGAAAATCATTTTGTTACTTTCTTGCTATTTCGTATCATTTTGATTTTCAATCGTCAACACTTCGTGTGAAAAATTCTATGAATTTTTCAGGCTAAAATAATAATATTAATAACATGCCGAATCATATACTCACTCCCTCATTCCACATAGATAACCAACCCTTTCAGATATTCACTTTCAGGATGATAAATATTAACCGGATGATCAGGGGGCTGACTCATCTGGTAAACAATTTTAATCTTGCGGCCGGTGTTGGCAGCCGCTGCAAAAACGGATTTTCTGAAGTTCTCTTTTGTGACAACCTGTGAACACGAAAAAGTAAAAATAAACCCACCCGGTTTAATCCTCTCAATTGCTTTCATATTCAGCCTTTTATATCCCTGAAGTGCATTCCCCAGAACATTATTATGCTTCGCAAAGGCAGGCGGATCAAGAATGATCAGATTATATTGATCATCTATGCCATCAAGATACCTGAATGCGTCAACCTGAAAGGATTTATGTCTGGGATCTTCTCCATAATTAAGCTTGATATTCTCATCTGCGAGTTCTATTGCTGAAGATGAAGTATCAACTGTGTGGACTAAAGCGGCGTTTTTCATCGCATAAACTGAGAATCCACCGGTATAACCAAACATGTTAAGGACGTTCCTTCCTTCAGTGAAATCAGTCAGTAGTTTACGATTTTCTCTCTGATCAATAAAAAATCCTGTTTTCTGTCCTGTTCTCCAGTCAACTTTGAATTGGTAACCGTTTTCACTTACAATTACAGGATCTGAATCTCCGTAAAGGAACTCATTTACAGGTGTTATTCCGGACATAAATGGTATCGTTGATTCACTCTTATCGTAAACCGCAGTTAAACGGCTTCCAAAAACCTCGCAAAGTATTGCTGTAATTTCCTTTCGTATCCTGTGCATACCGACAGAGTGCATCTGCATCACAGCAACACCGTCGTAATAATCAATTATGAGTCCGGGCAGGTTATCGCCTTCAGCATGCACAATCCTGTAAACATTTGTTAAGGGATTTTCAAAGAGACCTATCGATCGCCTGTAATTGACAGCATTTATTATCTTATTACGAAAGAAATCAATATCAGGCATTAGATTCTTAAAAGAGAGAATTCTGACTGCAATTGAACCAGGCTGATAATGACCCACTGCAAGAAAATTTTCCTTATTGTCAAATACCTCGACTATATCTCCCTCCTCAGGATTGCCATGTACTTTTTTTATAGCTCCGGAGAAAATCCATGGATGGAATCTGCGGACTGACTGATCTTTACCTGATTTGAGTATAATTCTTGCTTTACCCACCCCGGATAGTTTTTCGAATTTTTTATATAAATATTCTAAAAATGGTCATCATTCCTTACTGTAAGGTCTAAGGCCCTTATTTACAGACTATTTCACAAACTCCGGCCTTCAGGCCGGGGTTAGCAGAATTACTAAGAAGGGGCTTCAGCCCTTTCCATTAATCTTGCATAGATCTGATGACAAACCCATGCATCAGTTGCAGCATAGATCTGTTGGGCTTCCGTAAGTTGCAAAGCTTCCCAGTCGGTTATCTGCTGACGTTTGGATATCCTGAATCCTAATATTATTGCTGCTAGTTTGTTAAGTGCCGAACTTTGAATGCCATATTCTTTCACAAGGCGTTGAAGATCCACAAAACCGGAAGGAGAGAATTTTCTGACTGTTTTAAGGAATCTTATGTCATCATGTATTGCAACTCCTGCTTTTATCACATCCGGATTTGCAAGAAGATCAGCAAGCTCCTGAGGAATACCTATTTTATTTATCCTGATAAGGCATGCCAGATCATCTGTCGCAAGCTGAATAAGTGAAACTTTGTTTTTTCGCCCTTTCCTGAAAGATGGTTTTGTTTCGGTAT
>DCVC01000222.1:10039-12462 GCA_002328625.1 Bacteroidales bacterium UBA2198 | reverse complement strand
GATGAAGGCTGGGGCAGAAAAGGTCGTCCCGTAATCAATGTTACATGGGAGGATGCCAAAGCTTTTGCTGACTGGGCCGGATGCCGTCTGCCGACTGAAGCAGAATGGGAATATGCTGCCAGAGCCAGAACAATAACACCATTTAATACGGGAAGCTGCCTGAGCACAAATAAAAGTAATTTTGACGGAACAAAACCTTATTCTGATTGCAGTAAAGGAATTTTCAGGAAAAGAACAACCACGGTTGGAACATTCGATTCAAATGGCTGGGATTTGTATGACATGCATGGAAATGTCTTTGAATGGTGCAGTAACTATTACGGGCCACTTTCAAAAGATACCCAGATCGATCCAAAAGGGCCTCCGATGGGGGCATTCCATGTAATACGAGGCGGCAGCTGGAATTCTGAAGGAGCTCACTGCAGGTCGGCACATCGCACATTTGCCGGCGAGCCCGGTAATAACATCGGTTTCCGGGTTGTGACTGCTCCGGTCAGGAAATAGTACTTCATTGAAGAATATAGCGGTAACCGCTAAACAGATCATTTTTCCCCGGTTGTTCCAAGATCACAATAGTTTTATTCGTTTTATCAATTTTAACAGAAAATCTGCTGCCATCAGCAGATACTATCTGATAATTAACAATATCCTGTCTACCCTCATCAGGATAAAACATCTCAATAATATATTTTAACGTTGTTGCATTTTCGAACTGATGCTCCATGGTTTTACTTTCTTCATTTATTGTGAACGAAGATGAGTTATATGCAGAGTTTTTATAATCTGTCTTCTGCGTTCTCCTGTTATATTTTGCTTCTTCTCTCCTGATCGCTTTATATACAACAAAATTTGGCTTTGAGGCTACAATCAGGTAATACCTTCCCGTGCTGATATTCTGTGAAGTAAATTCCCTGGCCGAAACTGTCACAATATAAGTACTGTTTCTGTCGGGAATAAAATTGTTAATCACAGAAGATCCCGCAGGAACCTTGCCATCCCTGCCAGTTATCACATGTTTCCTGTTGTTATTAATCTCTTCAAACAATTCTACCTCAACAGATTTTGTTCTTTCCTGATCGCCCGAGGCAGCTATCACGTATTTAAATCCCGCAAACAGTGAAATCCGCGTTTCCTTATGCTCATCGGAGCTGAGCCTGTCAAGATCCAGATGAATGATTTTGTAACCAAGATTTTCAATTTCGGCAATCCTGGCCCTGGAAGAATTAAAGATCCTGTCAAATGCTTCCTGCGATCTGCAATTAACTGAGCTGAGAATTGCCAGGAGAATAATAAGTGGAATAGATTTAAAGTGCATTTTTCTTTTCATTTAATACTAATTGGCAACTATCAAACAATATCTGCCGGTATTATTTTCACCGGAAAGCATTTTAGCAATTATTTCAAAATCGAAATAAGCTGAATTGTCAGGTTTAAAGGTAGTTTCAAGAATCCTTGATTTATTGTCTACTTCGCTTTTTAACAGCCTGCTTCTATCTGAAAAGGGATATATTTTTAATCCGATTTCAGAAAGGATGTCAGCTTCTCCCAGCAAGAGAATTGTATAAGTAATACCTGAGGTTAATTTAACTGGGGTAAGTTTTCCTGATAACTGATCTGTCTGATCTATTTCAAATCGTGCAATTGTTTTATTTGACTTGTCAACTAACTCCTTATACTTTGACTCACCTTCATTCAGAAGTGACTGAACTGAAAGGACATTGATTTTCTGAGCACTGGAATAAGCTCCCGTTATCAGGATAAAAAGAACTGTTAGAAATTGGTTTTTCATTTTGGTTTGGGTTTAATCTTAATGTCTCTGAAGTGATAATATAGAATTCTTTCATTGGAATTATCTTTTCCCTGGATCATGTCAAAATGATTAACATCTTCAGGAAATTTGTCAAATATCATTCTGACCGCTGTACTCTTTTCCAGTTTGATGACCCTGCCCAGTTCGATTGCAGGATCTTTTTCAATTCGCCTCAGTTTTGATTCACCAGACCTCGATTTGAATCTTACAAAATAAGCATCGTCGTGATCGGGTCCAAAAATCGCAAAAGGATTGTTTGTCGGTTCAAGTTCAAGAGATATGATAGTGCTGGTTTCGTTGCTTATTATGCCGGATATATCAATCCCTTCATATTCAGGGCGTTTGTCAATTGTAAAGCTATATTGGGTTTCTGCAGGCTTCTTAGGAGTCGGAACAGGAGGTACAGGCCTGGGTTTTAATGAATTTACTATTTCATTGATTCTGCCAATATTGCCCTGCGCTATATTATCTGCTTTATCATAATCTGAATTTATCTTTCTGTAAAATATTATTGCCTGGTCGTAATATGCTTTAGCCATGACAGTGTCTTTAACTTCCAGCATGCGGTTGGCTCTGCTGAGGGCCTGATCACCAAGATTCATCAGTGAATCAA
>DCVC01000222.1:0-10016 GCA_002328625.1 Bacteroidales bacterium UBA2198 | reverse complement strand
TGTTTCAGAAATATCCGGAAGTTCATGAGGTACAGGACGAGGCCAGATAAAGTATCCGACGACAGATAAAACTATAAGAAGCACAATTCCTGAATAAAGGTAAATGCTTTTACTTTTCTTGTGTTCAATTTCGGTAATGGCAACTGTTGCTGCTGATTTATGATCAGAAGTAAAAGGAGATTTATTCAAAATTGCAATCAGCTCTCCCGCGTTTTTCACCCTTATATTAGCATTCTTCTCAAGACATTTTCGTATTACCGTACGATACGGATCAGGAATTTCATTAAGATCGGGAGTCGGATCACTTGTTATCGACTGGATGATCTTTAAAGGATTATCGTGTGCATCAGCGCCAAATGGTTTTTTACGGGTGAAAAGCTCGTATAGAATTATTCCAAATGACCACAAATCGACATTTGTGTTAATGGCTCCATGGATTCCAAATTTTTCGGGATAAAATTGTTCAGGAGCCATGTAGGATACTTTCCCGAGCAATAAAGCTGATTTCTGTTGATCTGCAACATCAGAAACAACATCGACCTTTTTTGAAATACCAAAATCAGCGATTTTTGGTATCCAGTTATCGCCTTCCATGAACATAAGGATATTCTCAGGACTTAAATCCCTGTGAATAATCTTTTTATCTTTATGCAGATATTCAAGAGCGCTTAAAATTCCACTCAGAACATCAAGAAATTTAGATTCCGGCGGTGTTGTCGCAATGAAATCACGAAGGTTTCCTCCGTCAGCATACTCAAGTATCCCGACCTGAACCAGGGAATGTCCCCAGGTATGGTCAAATTTTACAATAAAAGCGTCATGGATCCTGATTATGTTTTTATGTGAGAATTTGCGGGAGTCTTTCATCTCATGCAAAACATCGTATTTACCCTCCTCCCCTTTATTAAAAAATTTCAGTGCCACATACTCTTTGAATTGTCTGTCGAATGCCTTGTAAACCTGAGCAAATCCACCTTCACCCAGAAGATCCTTCTGGGAATACTGATAACGATTTCTGAAATCGTTTTCAGAAATGAATATCTGGCTGGTATCACTCATTCATCCTGCGGATTATGCTAAAGCTTAACAACTTAATCAGTTATAAATCAAAATACTAATTTACAAAGAATATTGTATTATTACAACATTAGCAGCTGATCATGAATACTGTAATTTAACTTTTCAGGAAATCAGATTAATTCGCTCAAAATATTGTTACTTTTCTATCAACCGGATGCCTTTGAAATTAAAATAATGCTGATCAGGTTCATTCTGATTATTCTGGTTCTTACCTTCTATAAGATTAAATCGGGTTATGTTCTCCGGCAGTCTGGCAAAAAACAGATAAAATTCAACAGGTTTGGAATATATCTTCTCTGCATTGGCTACAACTCCCTGAACATCAATAAGCGGAAGCTGTGATCCATTATCAAGCTCTATGTAAAAAGCCCCTGTTTCCCGAGGACTATAAATTATGACAGGATTTCCGGATGGCTGTAATTGAAGTGTTATTTTAGTTTCAGAAGGCTTAAGATTAATGCTCAAAAGCCTTATTTGTTTCGGGTCCGCAGGATTATCCACAATTAAATTCCTGCCAGAGAAATATCCCGGAAAACTACCTGATGAGACGGAAATTTTGATAACCTGTTCGGCAGGCGCACTTAATCTGTCTATTCTCTTTATCATAGAATCTGCAAGGGTGTTTTGAGGATCAAAATTCTCTAAGATCGAATTGAAACATATCCTGGCTTCCCTGTATTTATTTTCCTCAAAATAACCTTTTCCTTTTTCAAGAAGAGAATCAACAATAACGAATAAAGTAATTTTATCATTCAAAACAGTTATTTCCGGATCTTTCCTTATCTGAGCTTTTAATCCCCTTAAGAACTTCAAGCTCCCATGATAATCCATCTTTGCCATCATTGTGTTTAAACTGTCTCTGGCCAGGCAGACCATACTCATCTGGTAAACACTCTTTATTACTGAATCAGATTTAATTGCTTCAGGTAATTTTTCAAAATATAATATTGCTTCAGCGTATTTTTTTTCATTTACAAGGTTACCAATCTTTGATACAGCCTTTGATTTATCCGGTTTAAGTAAATTAATGTATGCAAAATAACCGGCAACAATAAGAGCCGGCAGAATTAATAAGATCCCGGCCCGTTTCAGGTATCTTAAATTCTTATTTAATCCTGCAACAGGAATTGCTTCAGTAGTTTTTGGCTTAAATTGTTTGTGCCCGCTATTAAGAATAACAATAAGTTCTTCCGGGTTCTGAACCCTTCTGCCTGCATTTTTAACCAGACATCTTTCCACCGCTTTTTTATATGGCTGGGGTATTTCTTCCAGACCAAGGACAGGATCGTTTATTATAGAATTGATGCCAGCTAAAGGATTTTCAGCAGATCTGTGACCAAAGGGGGTTCTGTTCATGAAAATTTCATACAGAATTACACCAAAAGCCCATAAATCTACATTTGTATTAATTTTGCCATCGACACCGAATTTATCTGGAGAAAATTGCTCCGGAGCCATATAATCAACTTTCCCGAGAAGCTGGGTAGATTTTATCTGATCTTTGGTCAGTGAATCATAATCCAGTTTCTTTGAAATTCCGAAATCTGAAATTTTGGGAATTGTCCTGCTCCCTTCAGCAACCATGAGAATATTTTCAGGACTAAGGTCGCGATGGATAATATTCTTTTCAAGATGTAAATATTTCAATCCTTCCAGGATGCCTGTTAAGACCTCAGTCAGTTTCTGACCGGAAGGTTTTGTATTGATAAAATCCCTCAAGTTACCTGCGTTTGCAAACTCCAGAACTCCAACCTGAACATATGAAAATGTTCCGGCAAATTCAAATCTGACAACAAATGCATCATGTATTCGGATTATATTTTTATGCGAAAATGATCTTGAATCCTTCATTTCATGAAGAACATCATATTTACCCTTTTCACCTTTGTTATAAAACTTCAAAGCTACATATTCCTGAAACTGTTTATCGAAAGCTTTATAAACCTGAGCGAATCCCCCCTCGCCCAACAGATCAGACGGAGAATATTCATATCTCTTTCTGAAGTCGGTTTCCGTAATGAAGATATCCTGTGAATCCAGCATTTATTGAGGTCTTTGACTGGTTTATGCAATAATACAGGAACCAGATTGCCAAAAATTACAAATTAATAAAAAGCATATTGAATTCAAAATCTTTTCCATGAGAGAAAAGTCAGCTTTTCACTTTTCATTAGTGTATTTTTATTTGATTTTCGGCTAAAAACTTGACTTTTAGTTAAATATTTTGTAATTTTGATAGTATATGTTCTTTGTTACAATGGTATCCTGAACATTTTTCCGTGAAATAATTCCACTGGTCTGACAATATCTTATTAAATCCAGATAATTTAAAAAAATAAAAGGATGCGGAAATTTACAATTGTTATTCTTTTAGCATTGATTGCGATTCATTTCTGTGACTGCATGGCGCAAAAGACGCTTACAGTCTCAAAGCCTCTGCTGGAGATACAGGGAGAAAATCTGGTAATAAAGTATGATATAATTAACAGTGACCCTGGTGAAAAATATAATATATCATTAAGAATCACCGATTCAAGAGGAAGCAAGATTGATGCCCAGCTTTATTCAGGCGATATTGGGGACAACATAGAAGGTGGAGAGAATAAAAGAATTGTCTGGCAATATTCAAGGGATAATGTAAAGGATGAAGTTGAAATATATGTAACAATAATCCTAAAAAAATATCCTAAAGAACCTCAGAAAGAAGAACTTACAAAACCAGCATTCTTTGCCACGCGTACCGGGCTGGTTATACAATCTGTTGCACTTCCCGGATTGGGACTATCAAGAATAAAGGGAAAACCTTACTGGCCGATTGGCATAGGTGGTTATGGTATGGTTGCCGGCGCTGTAATCTTTAACCAGGCTTCGAAATCAAATTTTAATAATTCAACAAAATGCTCACCTGATGAAATTGACTATTATGTAACAAAGTCCAACAATCAAAAGACCCTCTCATTAGTCTGTGCCATTGGGGCTTCTGCTATATGGGTTACTGATATTGTTCTGGTGCTTAGAGCATCTGCAAACCAGGAAAATCCTGCGGGCAATGCCCGGAACACAAGCTTTAGGCTGCTCCCCGAGTATAACCTTGCATTTAAAGCTCCTGCAATTACACTAAAATACACATTTTGAAAGTTAAATTAATTATGTACAGGAATTAGAAGCCATGAAAACAAAAGTAATCTTCCAAATAATATTATTCCTGTCGTGTTCTTACATGATTATTGGACAGGAGATACAAAGTGAAAGTGCGTCCATAAAACTTAATGCAAAAATAAAGGATGAGGTTGCGAAACCGGAAATCCAGATCATATCTCCTTCTGTACTTCAGGAAACCATATTTATAACACAAAATCCAAGAGTAGATCTTATTGGTAAGGTGAATAATTTCACTGGCACAGGTACTGTTATTGTAAAGTCTGAAGTAAAATCAGAGAAAACTGAAATAGACAAAGCAGGCATTTTTAAAACAACAATGTGGCTGGAGGCTGGAGTAAATGAAATTACGATCACATACCTCGACAGCAAAAATACCAGGGTGGAGAAGAAAATCGAAATGGAGTATGAAACTCCTGATGCGGCCCTGGCAAATAAAATAAAGAACGTAGCAAAATATTATGGGTTGATTATCGCTGTCAATAATTACAATGACAGGGAAATCACTCCTCTTGAAAGTCCTGTCCGGGATGCAGAAAAACTAAGGAATGTTCTTATCACAAAGTACTTTTTTAATGAAAAGGATATAATTTTTTTAAAAGACGCTACCAGAGATGAAATAATAAAGGCCCTGGGACAATTAAGGAAAAAAGTGACACAAAATGACAACCTGCTGATTTTCTTTGCAGGGCATGGATATTGGAGTGAGCAATCAAATGTAGGATACTGGCTGCCTTCAGATGCACAGAGGAACAATTGGGACAGATGGCTTTCAAACAACACAATTGTTGATTACCTGAAAGAAATTCAATCAAAGCATCTTTTACTGATTGCCGATGCTTGTTTTTCGGGTGCTATTTTCACTTCAAGGGCCGTGAATCTGAACCGGAAAGAGACAAACCAGGAGCTGTACCAGCTTCCGAGCCGAAAAGCGATGACAAGCGGATCGCGAACCGAAGTACCCGATCCAAGCATCTTTACAAGAAATCTGATTGAGGTTTTAAATAATACTCAGGAAGCTGTTTTTACATCAGAAAAGCTGTTTAACAGGATTAAAATAGCAGTGGAAGGGAATACTGAAGCTGTTCCTATTTATGGGAAAATTGAAAATGCCAACGACAAGGGAGGGGAATTTGTTTTTGTCAGGAAATAAAACAACAGGTAAAAAGTCAAGTGATCACATTTAATATTAAATCACACTTTCCTGAATTCTGTAATAATCTATAATATAAACACTTAAGGTCATGAAATCACCACATGGAAACTTAACAGTCAAGATTTTGTTCGTATTTACTGTATTTTCATTTCTTATGAGCTGCAAAGAGTTACCTACTGTAACAACGGATAATGTTACCAATATCACCACAAGCAGTGCTACCGGTGGAGGAAAAGTAATAGATGACGGAAATGCTGATGTGATTGCCCGTGGCCTTTGCTGGAGTACTAATCAAACACCTTCAATAAATGATAATAATACTACTGAGGGTTCAGGAATAGGTTCATTCACAAGCAGCATTACAGGGTTAACGCCTAATACGCTGTATTATGTAAAAGCTTATGCCACAAATGGTGAAGGAACCGGCTACGGGAATACTGTCTCTTTCACAACCAGTGCTATTATAGCACCAACAGTAACTACAACACCGGTTACTTCAATAACCTCAAATTCAGCAGTCAGCGGAGGAAATGTAACATCTGACGGAGGGGCAGGTGTAACAGCCCGTGGAGTCTGCTGGAGCACTTTACAAAATCCGACCATATCGAGCTCCCATACAACAAATGGAAGCGGAACAGGTACGTTTACAAGTAGTCTGACAGGACTTTCATCAAGTACTTCTTATTATGTCAGGGCTTACGCTACCAACAGCGCAGGTACAGGATATGGTCAAAACGAACTTTTCACAACCAATCCTTCTGAGTATCCGGCTACAGGTTTGATCTCTTATTTTAATTTCGACAACAATCTTAATGATCAGTTAAGTAACACACCAACCGGCGTAAATTACGGAAGTGCAACATATACTGACGGAAAATCCGGCAAAGCCATTACACTCAACGGGACCAGTCAATACATCCAGTTTGCAAGAAAGACTTACAAAAGCGGCAACAATGTGAGTGTTGCATTATGGTTTAAGAAACCAAATACTGCGGAAGCACTGAAGTTTTTTATAATGTGCAGTGATTTTGGTTTATGGACCCAAACAGGATCGGCCGGCATAGCGATTTCAGTGCCATCCACTAGCAGTGCAAGCGGTACAATTACACAGAATGTCTGGGTGCATCTCGCAGGTACGTATGATGGAACAAATATTAAAGTCTATATCAATGGCGTACTGAGAGAAACCAAATACCATCCCGGAAGTATTTCAGACCCTGACAGAAACCTCACTCTTGGATTCTTTAATGCGTCCTACTGGGGCGGAAGTATTGATGACTTATTTATTTACAACAAAGTATTAAATCAGACGGAGGTGACTCAACTGTATAATTATCATTGATGCGGCACCCTTGACATTTAAAGGTTTTAACTGATCTGAGCGGTATTGTATTTAGAATATAATAGTGGGTTCAATTTTTGCAAAGCAGACTGCGGTAAATCACTTATCTGACTTTGTATATCAATCCGATTCCCAGGGAAACAGCGATAGGAGTTCCATCTCCGAATACTGGATTCACGCGAACTGAAAGAGGAAGTTTCAGGTTCTTTCCAAGTTTGATAACATAGCCTGGTTCAATAAAGATTGCGGGAGCGACACCATCATAAAAAATATGGATACCGGCACCGGTTAATGCGAAGAAACGCTGGTTCCTGGAATACCTTGCAAGAGCCATAATACTTACCGTGCTGATATTGAATTCACGATATACCGGAGAGGGGACATAAGGTACAACATAATATGCGTAATAAAGCTGCTGCCAGCCGACCTCTGCACCAAAGTGAACTGACTTATCTGAAGTAAGGAGACCTTTTAGTGAAAAAGCATAATAAAACTGGTCCCAGTCATTCATATATTCATCTGAATAACCAAGAGCTTTTTCAAAATTAACTGCTGTATAACCCGGATAAGCTGAGAGTGAAATTTCGATGCCCCTTTGTGCATGAATATTATGCGGAACGCAAAGAAGCAGAAAGAGCAGAATAATTCCGGCACTTTTTATGGGAAGATTAAATGGAACTGTTTTCATAATTGGTGATTTTGTATGAAAAATTCTGTTTTATTTCCTCGACTCTTATATTATTGCTTCAAAATCAATTTAATAGGGTTCTTCTAAAAAGAAATTATTTTTAAATTTCGGCGGTTTTGCATATTCTATTTTTACAAACAGTTTTCCCAATCTGACCAATTCACTAATTGCTCCATCTGCAGTCCTTCTTACAGAACCTGAAATTCTTTTAATATCTTCTTTAAAACTATTGAAATCACCTATAATCTCAACACAACCGGCAGCACCCCAGGCATATTCATGCAGAGTTCTGGGACCGGCATGAATAAGATAATGACCCTTAATTTGTATTGCACCTCTATATGGGGAATTAGTATGTGTTTCATATTTGCGATTATAATAAGACACTCTGGTCTTAGGGAATCTCCACAGACCAGCATTTTTCCATCCTCTTGTTTTATAACGGGTATCAGGAGCCTTAGGATCATTCCAGTACGGATAAAACCGTAAAGCTTTCCACATTGTTTTTGTGCCTTTCAACTTGCTTATCTTCTCTATATATAACTTATAAACTGGCGTTGAATACAATTCACGCTTCCTGTTGTTATCCCTGTCATGATCAGGATAGGATCTGGTAAGATATGTGTCTCCCGTAAGCTCATTTGATACAGTTATAAGTACATTATTCAACTTTGCCATTCTGATAAAAGTCTATTATCTGAATCAATATTGATTAATTTATTGATATCTCCATACAAGGAAAAATCTGAAATAAGATCATTCTTCAGACTATATTATTTTGCTGTGATTTCCAATGGTTCAAATTCAAGCCTTACAGTCTCAACCTCAACATGATAACACTTCTGTTTGATCTCAATTATGTCTGTTTTGATTTTTATTTTCTTATCTGCCCTGGCCTTATGAAATGCGTTCCGGATTTTTTTAAGACCCTTCACACCCTCAATAGAATGTATCAGATCAAGCGCTATTCCAGTTTGATGTTTACTCGTACCCGGATTGGCAATATGATACTTTTTCTTTCCATTTTTGTCTTTTAAGCTTCTGAGGTGTTTAAGCGCTTTCCCCCATTCTTGTTTATCACCTAATTCAATATTCTCTTTTGAAAATTTGAAGTTTTCTTTCCTGGCATAATTTACAATAATCCGAACCTGGTCTTCTTTGGTTCGAAAGGCAGATGTCACCACTGTTCCTGCAGGGAGATAAGATTGAATCTCACTTATCACCAGGTTGAGATATGGTGTCATTTTTACTGATTCTCTGATCTTCGGATAAGCCATAATAATGTATTTTAAATGTTTAACCTAAGTTGCCTGATACCTGAAAAAATAACAATTTAAGGTTCCCATTTTCATTACCCTTTTTCAAGTAAACCGGCACCGGAGAGAACTCCAAGTTCAGTATGCATATCCTCTGTTGTTTTACTTTCCAAGCCAACCAGATTGGCATCTGTCAGACTTTTTAGCAAGACAATAATAACTTCTCTGCTTTTTGGTTCAGGACTGGACCTGTAATATGCCAAAGCAGCTTTGCATTTTTTTTCAATTTCGCTCTTTGCAGCTTCAAGAGCTTTCTCACCAGATCCAATGCCCAGTAATTGCTTTGTAGCTTCAAAAGAAAGAGTTTCCCTGACTTTTCTGTCGTAAGTGTCTGCAGTTGAGTAATAGACATATTTTAACAGAGCTTCTTTACACCTTCTATAGTTTTCCCTGGCATCCCAAAAAAACTTTAGAGAAATCTCATCAAATACTTTCTGAGTATCGAATTTCTCATTTGATACACTTTCAGGAACACTGGGTGAAGGGTTTAATTTCTGCCATCCCAGAATATCNNATCTTGTAATCGCCAGCGGATCCGACAGGTCTTCTTTCAGTTTTAACAATCTCTCTTACTCTCTGAGAATGAAATATTGCAGTAACATATCTTGAAACAGCTTTATCAAAATCAGCTTTTAATTTTTTATAGGTTTGATCGTGTTCTAACAGGTGCCCCATATATATTATTCATTTTTCATTTTAAAATATAATCAGCCTAAGTAATAATCACATTTAAGTATATTTGGGCAATTTACTACCTTTTTTTTGCAAGCTGGTATCTCCATCTGATAGTACCAATGATATCTTTTACAGGTGGTGGCTGCATCGGTATCTGATTTTCCAAATCCCCAATTGCGGCACCCATAAAGTGTCCGCCGCCTCCTGGTATCTTGTAACCTATTACCTCACCCACGTTTATTCCCAGTTTACCTGCAGTTTGAGGGCCTGCAGTGTGTATCTCATAAAAACTATTTAAACCTATCATTTCCCAGAGAACAAGTTCATTGTCTCCGGAAGCACGGCGAATGCGACAGATCAGCTCCTGCTGATCAAGTCTTGCAAGCATATAGTGTGCAGCTTTTGGATTGAACTTGTTCATTTTGCAGAGACAATTTAAACAGAATCTTCTTTAAATGACTTATTATGAACAGGTGGAACATAAGTTGGTAAACAGCCCGGCAAAAAATGTCGTCTTAATTATCCCCCGATCAGCACCTGTGGAAATCCCATAGCGATTATGCCGCCATGGGCAGTCTGATCGCCCATTCTTGCCGCAGG
>DCVC01000254.1:996-4675 GCA_002328625.1 Bacteroidales bacterium UBA2198 | reverse complement strand
ATAGGAATTAGTTGCAACAAGCAGTGATTGTATCACAATACATTAAACATATCTTCAATCTGCCTTACTTTCATTTTTGCAATGCTTTTAATAACTTGCAGTAACTTCAATATTTGCTGTATAGCCTGACTACTAAAAGCAAAGTACAATGAAACTGTTATTTTATCTGACAGCAATATTCCTGATATGTTCTGAAGGGTACAGCCAGACAGAGAATAAAAAGGCTCTTGAATTCTACAATAACGGATGCTATAAGGTCTCGAAAAGAAACTATATTGGAGCAGTTGTTGATTTTTCTGAGGCAATAAAGCTTGATGCAGGATTCATTCAGGCCTATGAGAACAGGGGAGTGGCAAAGTACTATCTTCATGATTATACGGAAGCAATAGCTGACTACAATAAGGCACTGGAAATTAACCCGGATGATTATAATACTTATGGCAGAAGAGGTTGGGCGAAATTCCGGCTTCAGGACTGTACAGGAGCTATAGACGACTTTACCAGAGCATTGGAAGGTAATAAGAATAACATCAGTTATTATAATGTAAGAGGACAGGCGAAATATTATCTCCTCGACTACCAGGGTGCGATTAATGATTTTAACAAAGTAATCAACTCCTGGTACAGTGATAAGGATCAGAAAAGCAAAGCATATTATTGGCGGGCATTAGCCAAAATTGATCTGGGACAAAAAGAGAGTGGCTGTCAGGATCTGAGCAAATCAGGGAAATTAGGTTACAAAATTGCTTATGAAATAATGGAGATGATGTTCTGCCATTGATCAGAACGGGTCCCTTTTGTCATAAAAGTAAAAATGCACTCAGAAACAGCTCTGTGATTACTTAATTAATCCAAACTACTTGCCCTGGATGAATCGTTGTAAGCGATTGATTATCAGTGTCGGCCCGGAGGGAATCGAACCCTCGACCCCATGATTAAGAGTCACGTGCTCTGCCAGCTGAGCTACGGGCCGGAATGCCTGTAAAATTACAGTTTTTTGAATTTTTATGAAATATTGTCCACAGTTAGTTTAAATTTGAACGAAATATTTATTTTTTATTATGTCAGTTAAAGATGTTATTACTGCAAAATGGCTAGGTAATTTGGCTTTTGAAGGCAGCGTGGGTGGCCATAAAATAACTATTGACGCAGGTCGGAGCGGTGGAGGAGAAGACCGCGGTGCCCGTCCGAAATCCCTGATGCTTCTGGCTCTGGCAGGCTGTACGGGAATAGATGTGATTTCAATCCTGAAGAAAATGCGGGTGGAAGTGGAAAATCTCAACATAACAGTTGAGGGAAATCTTACCGAAGAATATCCGAAATATTATCACTCCATGCATGTTATATATGAATTCACAGGCAAAAACCTTCCTCCTGACAAACTTCAGAAGGCCGTTGAATTGTCGGAAGAAAAGTATTGTGGGGTGAGCGCTGTATATAAAAAAGCGGTGAAAATGACATCAGAAATTAAGATAATCGAATCGCCGGCATGAAAAGAGATATTTCATTTCTGAATCTTTACCTTTAATCCTCCGAAAAGGGTGATCCCGGGCATTGTATAATATCGGTTATTCACATACTTCTGATTCAGGAGATTTTCAGCACTGATAAATATTTCAGCAAATCTTAACAGAAGAAAGGATACTTTTGAATTTAATAAAGTATAGTCCTCAAATGATGTCTTTATTACCGAGGGGTCGGTATCGAGGTTATTTATATGCTGCACAGATGCTGTGACCTTAAGTTTTTTCCAGCTGTAACTGCCACTTAAATAAAGATTGTGTTCAGGAGTGGCGTAAACCGGATCTTTCATGTGAATGTATGAATAGTTGAGGTTCAGGACAAGGTCTTTAAAAGGAGTGATGCCCGAAGAGAATTCAATGCCCTTGTTATTTACCTCGCCCGCATTTTCTAGTCCGATCATGGGGACGGTGATTATCATGTTATCTCCTTTCACAATGAAGCCCGTAAGTTCAATCTTAAGCTTCTGATCAGGGAAGGAACAGAGCAGGCCGGTCTCGTAATTCATTAATGTTTCCGGCTGAAGATTGACATTATGATTCCAGATATAAAGCTCCCTTATGGTAGGGCTCCTGAATCCTTTTGCAACAGATGTCTTCCATGTTAAATGCTCTTTTACCCTCCAAGCAAAACCGCCGGAAGGCACCCATTCAGTCCCGTAAACCTCATGTATTTGCAGCCGGAGACCGGCACTAAGGGTGAACCTGTCTGAAAAATTATGCTGCACAAAGCCATAAACCCCGGCATCGTAATGAGTCGTGTCTTTGAACAGGATCCCCTGTCCGTTCATTGCGAGTTCATTTTCTGCTCTGCCTCCATAGGTAAGGTAATCTGCCCCAATCGTAATTGTGTTCCCTTTAAAGAGTTTCGCAGTCTCAAAGATGTTCAGGCCATAGTTGGCATCTGTCGAATGAAAACCGTCAGATATCTTATGCTCACCGAAATTATAGAATAGTTTGGCAGTTCCGGAAAACTTCTCATAATTATTGTCAATGGTCATTGCCCAGTAACCTCTTGTAATATCGAGTGAACTGCCGGGCACCGCTCCGAGGGTATCGGGACCGGGATCAGTAGTCTCAAAATGCGCAAGGCTGATATCGGTTCCAACCTGAATATTGTTGTTCATCTCATATGAGGCTTTAAGGTATCCGTTTGTGATACTGAAGTCGGAGGAAGGCCGGTGACCATCGGTCTGACCATGATTAAGCGATGTAAAAAGAGTAAGCTTTTTATTTTTGAAACCGGCCGAGGCCATATATTTTTGTGTATTGTATGACCCATACATAAAATTGGCATTCCCCGAAAATCCTTCTTTGTTCTGCTTCTTTGTAATAATATTGATGACGCCACCCATGGCATTTGATCCGTAGAGAATTGAAGCCGGGCCCCTGATCACCTCAACGCGTTCCACATCTGATGTTACATAAGTATCGGGCAACGGGTGTCCGAATATACCCATGAACTGGGGATGACCATCTATCAGCATTAATACTCCGGTTGTAGGGCTCCCCCCGACACCTCTGATAGATATCTGGCCCGCTGCATTGCCTGCGACGCCAAACCCCATAACGCCCCTTTCAGTTACAAAGAGCCCTGGTACAAGTCCGTTTAAAGCAGGAAGAATAGCGGTCTCAATACTTTCAGTTATCTGTGTATTACTGACTACCGAAACAGCCATCGGTATGTTCCGTTTATTTACCTGGACGGCGGTTCCGGTTACAACTACCTCATCAAGGTTGATGGTATCCTGAAGTATTGAACGTATACCTTCCTGAGAATATGCAGGAAAAACAACTGCCACAAGAGTAAACAATGTTAAAATTCTGTGAGTCATATCATTGATATTACGAATTTGATAAAAGGTGTTACTTATAATTAAAAAAAATTAGTCGGTTTTACTCATGACAAGTTTCCCATGCTTGATTCCCTTAATGGTTATAAGTTTATCGGATAATTCTGTGAGAGTTTTGGCCTTGCCTTTTACTGCAATGATTTCCAGACATATATCGTGACTGAGATGATAGTGCTGAGAAGAGAGAATAACATTATGAAAATTATGCTGGATCTCGTTTGATTTTGAAAGTATCTCTTTTCTGTGATGATCGTAGATCATTACAATTGCTCCGGCAACGATATTATTGCAATGCCATTTTCTTTC
>DCVC01000254.1:0-903 GCA_002328625.1 Bacteroidales bacterium UBA2198 | reverse complement strand
CGCAGGTCATCATACACTGGTAATAACAGATAAGGTAAATTGGGATCCTGCTCTTCATAAGCCTGTTCAAGCCAGTACAATGCATTGTCAACATCGCCGGCCCAGGTATAATATTGGGCAGGAGAAGTCTGACTGACATGTGTAACATTTGTATTTTCCGCACGCAAAGGTGCAAGCTTTTTCATTGCGCCTTTGAACCCAGCTTCGGCATTTCCGGCATCTATTGCCTTTAAATACTCGCTGTTGCCTTTCCATCGGGACCTTAACATTTCTATTGCTTCTTCTTCCCGGCCCCCGAGATAAAGTGCGTTAACAATATTTATTACTGCAATTCCCTGTTCAGGACTAAGATCCAGTGCTTCCCGGAATGCCTTAACGGCTTCATCATATCTGCGCACAAACATAAGGTCCATTCCATAAAATGATTTTATTCTGGGATTTAAAGGATCGAGCGCCAGTGCAGTTTTAATCTGCTTCATTGCTTCATCTGGTCTTCCCAGGATATTAAGCAGGTGCGAATATCCGGAGTGTGGATCGGCATTGTTGGGATTCAATGCAATAGCTTTTCTGAATGATGCCTCTCCTCCTTCCCAGTCCCATCTGGTCCAGGTCCTTATGGCTGCCAGAACCTGGTGTACATCTGAAAGGGCAGAATCGAGCTCAAGGGCCCTGTTAATTGCTTCCTCGGCCTTAAGTGTTGCCTCTGACACTCTGGACAGACCTGCCTGTTTACGTGAATTCCAGACTCTTGCAATACCGGCATAAGCAAGGGCAAAGTCCGGGTCTTTTTCCATGGCCAGCTCAAAGTACTTCAAAGCTCTGTCAAAATCCCCCGGGGTACCCTTACACAAAAAAAACCGGCCATTCAGGTAAGCATTATAAGCTGTCAGGTTTACAGTGGGT
>DCVC01000190.1 GCA_002328625.1 Bacteroidales bacterium UBA2198 | reverse complement strand
CTGGTTATCAAATTTAAGTTAAATTTTTGAATTTCTTCTCTTTATTATTGATTTTCTTTTGTGTGTGCTAAAACCGGTAACCCTGACCACCTCTCGCCGGTATAAATTGACCACTTAAAACCGAAGTTAATCTCATGATCTATAGATAAAAATAGAAATGTTAATCTTTCCGGCGGAATGTGGTCAAGGCGACCGGCTTATGCATCCGTCCTTCTCTGACCACTTCAAAAGAAGATCTGAAAACACGAAACATACATTTGGAAACAACAAGGATTTGATTCTGGTAAGGATGGTAATATTTATCTGGTTGGTCATGGGCAAGATCGGTTCCATATTCAATATTTTCATCAATTTACTTGACTTTCCATATTTTTAGGCATAACTTGTTTTCTATTTCTTACTATTAACTTAACAGAGGAGGTTAAATTATGAAACTCAGCACTTTTCTAATCATTAAAGCCATTGTCTGTATCGTATTCGGTATTGGATTTGCAGTGGTACCGACTTTGACAGGTTCATTTTATGAAATCACCCCAGATCCTGACGGGATAATCATGACACGATTCTTTGGAGCAGCCTTCATAGGAATCGGTCTTATTCTTTGGCTATGCAGAGATGCAGACTGGAACACACTTAAAGGTATCACCCTCTCTTTGTGTATTGCTGACACTATAGGTTTTATTGTAGCACTTACCGGACAATTGTCTGGCAACATTAATGCAATGGGTTGGTTAAATGTAGCACTTTGGCTCTTATTCGCATTAGGATTAGGGTACTTTCGTTTCTTAAAGCCAAATAAAGCCTGAACAACATCTTGCAAAAGTTGAGGGTTGATATTTCGAACATCCTGTGATCTGAAACGATCTTCAAAATCCGTCCTTCTCTGACCAATTCAAAACGGTCTGAAAACGATTAACATACATTTGGAAACAACAAGGATTTAACTCTGGCTTGGGGAGGTCAATTTATTACGACCAAATGTGGTCAGGTCACAGGCTTTTCAATTACTCAATAAGTTTATTTTGAGTTGATAAATGTGTCTCTTAACTTTATATGCAATATAATTCGAGATTTACTTGAATTAAAGAATATTTTGGATACAGGATAATTTGAAAAGGAGGTACAAATGAAAGACACCACGGCAGCAATAATGGCAAAATATCTGGAGCAGGAACATGTAAAATATCTGTTTGGGGTACCAGGAGCACATGTATTACCTCTTTACGATGCCATCTACCGTACAACTTCGATTAAACCTATTTTAACTAAACATGAAGCCGGTGGGGCTTTTATGGCTTATGGTTATGCAGCCGCTACAAGAAATCTTGGGGTCTGCTGTGGTACTGTAGGCCCGGGGGCAACGAATATGGTTAGCGGAGTTACTGCAGCCCATATGGATTCTATCCCTTTACTTGTTATAACAGGCCAGGTTGGAACTAAAGCTTTCGGTCGAAGTGCTCATCAGGAAGCAACCGGATATGGACGAACCATCGACCAGTGTGCACTCTTCAAAGATATCACGAAAATGAGTGTTATGATAACGGACAAAAACTCTATGTCGCGGACACTGCGATCTGCAATCAGGGTAGCTCTTTCAGGTCGGCCTGGTCCGGTGCACATAGCGTTTCCCTCTAATATCCAGCTTGAAGAAATTAGTGAAGAGATATTACCACCAGAGAACTACCGTCCGGGAAGGTCTGCAAATGCTCTCAGTATGGATCAGATCAAAATTATTGGTGATCTTGTATACAACGCTGAGAATCCGGCAATGCTTATAGGATATGGTGCCTCCAGATGTGCCGATGATGGCATAATTACTGAACTGGCTGAGAGATTACAGATTCCGGTTGCGACTTCAGGGAAGGCCAAAGGAGTTTTTCCTGAAGATCATCCTCTCTCGTTGGGATGCTTAAGCATTCGGGGTTCAAAGGCAGCCAATACTTACCTGAGATCGAATATTGATGTTTTACTGGTGGTTGGTACTGATTTTAGTGAAATGACTAGTCATGGATGGGATCCGAAACTTCAACCTTTAAAAGCTCTGATTCAGATTGACATCGATCCGAATGAGATTGGCAAGAATTATTCCGTAAAAGTTGGACTTGTGGCTGATGCAAATGATGCACTTCATTCCTTAAATTCATACCTTCTTGAATTTCCGTCCAAATCCAAACGGGACCTTATTCCATATAAAGAATCCATGCACTATTTTAATGAGACCGAAAGCTATTCTGATAATCTACCAATGAAACCACAGAGGCTTATGAGAGAATTGAGAAATAGTCTGCCAAGGGACACTTTGATATTTGGGGATATGGGTAACACATATTCGTGGATCCTGAGGTATTTCCAATCCTATCCTGAAGGAATGAATTTTCTGCCGTCCGGCATGGCTTGCATGGGTTCATCGGTGGCTGCCTGTATTGGAGGGAAATTGGGGAAATCTGGATCTCCTGTAGTATGTATTTGCGGTGACGGGGATTTTTTGATGACAGGTATGGAGGTCCTTACCGCCGTAGATTACAAAATTCCAGTTATCTGGATTATCCTGAAGAATAATCGTCTTGGGGCGATCCATGATGTGCAGGAACTGTCTTACCAGGGCAGAATTTCAGCAAGCATGTTTACCGACATCGATTTTGTTTCAATTGCCAGAGCTTTCGGAGCTCAGGGATTCAGAATTGAAAAGCCCGAAAATATTGCCTCAACATTGAAGAACGCTTTGGATATTAATGGACCGGTAATCCTGGAAACAATCATAGATCCGGACGAAAAATTCCCATTAACCAGAAGAGCAATAGCTTTAAAAGACTCACTTGGATTACCTAAGGTGATGAAGTCCATCTCGATTGAAAGTATTCGTGCACTCCTGAAAATGTTTAAAAACAAAGAAATATAGTGCAATAGTTTGCTTTCCTTTTTGAGGAACTTGGGTTTTAAAGCAATCCATATTTCATTGGCGGTTGATTTCATTAGCCCGAGAATCCGGCATTGATGTAAAATCCGTCCTTCTTTGACCACTTCAAAAGGAGGTCTGAAAAGACTTAACATGCTTAAAGGAACAAAAAGAATGTAACTCTGGATTTTGGGTTAATTTATTCCAGCCAACCAAGGTCAGTATCAATGGCTCTTCAGGGAAATATCCAAATTATATCCGCTTCATTATTTATATAAGAACTATTACGAAATTCAATTGTTTATAGAAATATATACGTAATTCTTAAATCAGATGACCCCAAAAAAAATACTTTTTGCCACAATGCCAATGGATGGACACTTTAATCCTCTTACGGGAATCGCTATGCATTTTAAGACGAAGGGTCACGATGTAAGATGGTACTGCAGTCAGGCATATGAAGAGAAGCTCCAAAAACTCGGGATACACTTATATTCATATAAGAGAGCCAAAGATGTTAATTCTGATAATTTACACGCGCACTACCCCGAAATTTCAAAATTAAAGGGTCCCAAAGGGATAAGGTATGCTTTTGAGAAAATATTTTTGGATAACATTGAAAATCACTACCTCGATATTAAAGAAATATATGGAACCGAATTTGAGTTTGATTTGTTCTTTTGTGACAGCGCCTTCTATGCTCTTCAGATAGTTAAAGAAAAAATTGGTAAATCCGTCTATGTGGTCAATCCTGGGCCAATGCTGGAAATTTCAAGAGATACCCCTCCCAATTTCACAGGCCTAACGCCTGCAAGAACGATAGTTGGGAAGAAAATACATCAGCTTATGAGGATCATCATGGATAAAATGGTATTTACAGAAGGCATGAAACTGTATAACAATATGCGTAAATCACAGGGTTTGCCTTCATATAACGGTTCTTTCTGGGATATTTCAGCTGATTATTCTACTTTATTTTTTCAAAGCGGAATTCCTGAATTTGAATATTTCAGAAGCGATTTAAATCCTAAAGTAAAATTTACAGGTGCCCTGCTTCCTTTTAAAAAGGTCTCAGACTACAGTTTTAAATACCCTGAGAAACTAAAGCAATATGAGAAGGTTATCCTGATTTCTCAAGGTACTATTGACAATAAAGACCAGAACAAACTCATCATTCCTGCCATTGAGGCATTAAAAGATAAAAACTATCTTCTTTTAGTTGCAACCGGGAGTATCAATACAGATGAACTCAGAAAGAAATACAACCTACCCAATATAATAATTGAAGACTTTATTGATTTCGATTTTATTATGGATTGTACTGATCTTTATATTACAAATGGA
>DCVC01000009.1 GCA_002328625.1 Bacteroidales bacterium UBA2198 | reverse complement strand
TTATTGGATGTCCGGCTGAATGTATGCATTGGGGCTCTTCCGTAAATTAACCTGTAATAGCCTTCAGGAGGTTCTTCGTGAGGAATATAATTAGGAAGCGGATCAAATCCAAACTGCTCATAATATGTGGAATAGAGTTCAATCTTACCTGAGTCTGTATAAAATTCCACCTCCTCATCCTCAGCAAAATAAATATCATCAGTATCTCTTTCAAAAGTCCTGACTCCAATCCTCTGCATCTCCTCCATTGAAGACCCGATACTTTTCAGCTGCCAGTCAAGAAGGTCCTCCTGTCTTTCATAAGGGAAATAGGACTCAAGACCCATCTTTTTTGAAAGCTCACGGGCAATCCAGTAACCTGGTTTTGTATTGTTCATGGGTTCAGCGGCAGGCATACGTAAGGCAATTGCAGGTTTCCTGTGAGGACTCGCCCGTAAAACATCATACCTTTCAAGATATGTACATTCGGGTAATACCACGTCAGCCCAGCCTGTTATTTCCATCGGCATTGTATCAACAGCCACTATCAGATCAAGATTTTGTATTGCTTTCAGAGTGTTTTTCTGATCTGGCACTGTCAATAAAAGGTTGCTTGCATTAACTATCCATCCTTTAATAGGATATCCGGGATTCTTTTCAGGGATCGAGGCATCGATGAGTACATTTGTAACAGGTGTACTTGCAACAGGATAAATCCCGGGAAAAAGATCCTGCCATGACTTTGATGGTACTTTATATTCCGGAACGGGGACCTGGGGAATTTCAATTCGTGAAGGTCTGAAGAAACCCCCTCTCCTGCCCCAGGAGCCAAGCAGTGCATTCAGTATTGCTACCGCCCTTACTCTTTGGGTATCATCACCATACCAGGTAACGTGCCTGCCGGGATGAACAATTACAGCAGGTGCCGCGTTTGCCATTTCCCTGGCAGTCTTTCTGATCAGATCGGGTTTAATTGTTGTTACGCCATAGGCCCATTCAGGTGTAAAATCTCTTACATGTTCCTTCAGCCGTTCAAATCCTGTGCAATATTTATCA
The DNA here is from genome assembly GCA_002328625.1 of Bacteroidales bacterium UBA2198. Lineage (GTDB taxonomy): Bacteria > Bacteroidota > Bacteroidia > Bacteroidales > VadinHA17 > LD21. The sequence goes on along the minus strand of DCVC01000009.1, from coordinate 5,954 downwards.
ACGTATTTTTTATCGTAATAGTTATTAGCGATAATCTCATTCATCCAGGCAAGCAGTAAGGCCATGTCAGTTGCCGGTTTTATTGGAAGCCAGTATTTTGATTTCCCTGCAGCTACTGAGAACCGGGGATCAACCGTTATCACCGTTGCCCCTTTATCTATTGCATCCGACATCTCCTGTACCTGTCCGTTATGCATATTTTCACCGAGGTGAGAGCCGATAAGAACCAGACATCTGGTGTCTCGAATATCTGTTATTTCAGGTGAATATACTTCCTCCCCGAATGTTGCAAGAAAAGCTTCGTCTCTTGGTCCCCTGCACTGGGCATATGAGGGTTCTGCTATATTGCCGGAGCCAAATGCCCTGAACAGGTTTGAAAAATAACTGCTGCCGGTTCCATGAGTGATCAGTGCCATACTTTCAGCTCCATATTTTGATGAAATATCTTTCATCCTTGTGGCAACATAATCCAAAGCCTCATCCCAGTCTGTTTCACGGAAAATCTGTTTGCCCCTGTGTTCAGTTCTTATCAGTGGAGTCCTGAGACGGTCCTCATCATAATACATTCCCGGGCCTCCGGTCCCTCGAGGACAAAACCTGCCATTGCAATGCTGGTCCGAATCATTGCCGGTTATCTTCCAGATTTTTCCTTCCGGATTTTTATAGACCCAGCCTGCACACTTCCAGAAGCATATTTCGCAATAAGTCGGGGTACGTTTCAGGTCAAAATCCACCGGTTCTTCGTTATGTTGGCCTGCAAGAGTTTTAATGATCTTATATGTCCCGGCTCCAGCTGCTATAATACCAGCTCCATAAGCTGAAATTTTAATGAACTCTCTCCTGTTGGTCATACCTTAAGATAATTACAAGGAAGCGTAAAATAAAGAAAAAAAAATATCACTTGTATCTATGTATTTAGATGAATATATATATTGACCATTCACTTCAGTAATGTTCACTTTTAACATATTATCTATCTGCAAAATATTACCTGTTTATAATCTTTCTAAATTATTTTAAAAGATTTTAATATGGCGGTATTGAGAAATAAAAGAATGTCATCAAAGTACCAGCAGTTTGAATCCCATAACGCTAATTAGTTTCTGACCCGGACCAAAAAATTTATATGCTGGCGGCCAGACTTTTAAAAGAAATCTGTCCTGCTCCTGGCGTATCAGTAAAACCAGGTCATCCAGATCAGGATTCGAATTCTTGCCGGAGTATTTATAGCCCAGTGTCTTGATCAGAACAGCAAGATCGTTGAATTTTCCGAGGTTTTGTGTCATGGTGTCAAGTTTCTTCTCCAGCGATTTAATTACTCCTGGTTTAAGCGGACGGAAGAAATAGAGTTGATATAGAAAATCCTTTGCTCGTTTTCTGAACTCATGCAAATTTTCCGGCCTGGGATTATTTCTGGCATTAATAAACCTGTCTCTGACAAGAGCAAAGGTATTATCAAGTTCATCAAGAAGCAAATGTGGATCTGTTTTATTCAGGCTGAGAAAGCGAATCCTGTAATGGGATTTTTGCAATATATCCTTAATTCTCTGCGTGGCATTAACAACATTGACGGGAGGTTCCTGAGGCATATCCGTCTTCTTTGTAAGACGTAAAAGATCCTCATTTTCATTGAGTCCTGTAAAAACTTCGGGATACCTTTTCTTCAGGTCTTTCAGTATTTTTCTGTGGACTGATGTTTCGCGCCATTGCCGTAAAATGACGCCAACTTCCCTGAAGGTACTGTATTCTCTGTCGTATGATGTTTTGTCGATCTGAGTCACGAGTAATCGGATCGTCGCCCTTGATTTTTTCATCAGCACCCTGATGTCATGAACAACTTTGTCATCGGGGGCAGGGGTCTGATTAATCATGTTCAACGATTCATTTATGTAACCAGACAAAGCCGGTTTAATATCTTTCAGTCTGACGTAATCCAGGAGCATTGCTTATAATTCAATAAATATCCGATTTTATAAAAATAGGTATTTATAAGGAATTTTCTGTATAAATCAGTGATATCGGAGGTAAACAAAAAAATTTTCTAAATCCCTTGAAAACGTTAATTTTGCTCAGGATAACATAAAGCTTTCAGAATGGGTAAGATATACAATGGTCAGAGAATAGGGATTCTTACAGCCGGAGGTGATTGTCCGGGAATTAATGCAGCAATTCGTGGTGTTGGGAAAACAGCCATTGTAAATTACGGCATGAGGGTAATAGGGATAAGCGATGGTTTTACAGGCCTGATAAACAAGGAGTACAGGGAACTTGCAGAGCAAGATCTTTCGGGAATAATGACACTTGGGGGTACCATTCTTGGCACATCGCGCGAAAAGCCATTCAAGAGCAATGGGAAAGGGAAAAATGAAATAAGGAAACCTGCACTCATTAAAGAACATTATGAACAGTTGGGCCTTGACTGCCTCGTGTGCATCGGAGGCAACGGAACTTTAAAAACGGCTTATCTTCTCTCGCAGGAGGGACTCAACATTATCGGCATACCAAAAACAATCGATAATGATGTATGGGGTACAGATATCACCTTCGGTTTTGATTCAGCTGTAAATATTGCCACAGAAGCTATCGACCGTTTACATTCCACGGCAAATTCGCATAANNATAATGGTAGTTGCAGAGGGTGTAAAAACTCCGGGTAAAGATGGTGCAGCTGCACAATATCTGAGCCGGAAGATCAACGAGCTGACAGGTATTGAAACCAGGGAAACTGTTCTTGGATATATACAGAGGGGAGGCACTCCCTCACCTATGGACCGGGTTCTTGCCACACGTTATGGATCTGCTGCGGCTGACATGATAGCTAAACGTGAATATGGGAAAATGGTTGCTCTAAGGAAGAACGAAATAACTTCGGTACCACTTGAAGATGTATCAGGCAGAATAAAACTGATCGAACCTGATAATCCTCTTGTAATAAAAGCAAAGAACATGGGAACCAGTTTTGGTGATTGATTATATCAAAGCTGCCCTGAAGTTCTTAACTAAAAATTGTTCAAAAATGAAAAAGTTAATATTTGTCAGGCATGGAAGAGCTGAAGAATCATCTCCTCTGCTGTCCGATTTTGAGAGATCCCTTACAATGAAAGGAAAGACTGTGACTCAGATAATGGCCCTGAAGATGAAAGATAAAGAGAAAGATCTTGGTGTTATCGTCAGCAGTCCTGCATTCAGGGCTCTCGAAACAGCTATCATTTTTGCCAGAGAATTTGAAATTGACCCTGAAGAAATCATAATGAGAAGCAACATTTATTTTAAATTGAATCTAAATACTCTGTCGGTAATACTTTCAGAGATCTCCGATGATATTAACACCATCACCCTGTTTGGGCACAATCCCTCTTTCACTGAAATGCCTGACAGATTATCAAAGAGCGGATGCGATTTTCTTCCCAAGAGCAGCGTGGTTTGTCTTTCCTTCAAATCTGCGTCCTGGCAGGGTGTAATGCATGAAAAGGGGAAGCAGGAGTACTTCCTTAAACCTGACAAAAGCCTATGAGCAAAACATATATACCAAAGGAGATCAGCTGGTTATCCTTCAATGAACGCGTTCTGCAGGAGGCGGACAATAAGGATGTGCCATTAATAGAGCGATTCAAATTTCTCGGGATCTACTCCAACAATCTTGATGAGTACTTCAGGGTAAGAGTGGCAACTTTACGAAGACTATCACTCTTTGGAGAAAAATCAAAGGCCATTCTCGGATACAGTCCCAAGGCAACTCTGAAAAAAGTGCATGAAGTCGTACTCAACCAGAACAACAGGTTTGAAAAGATATTTGCCGGGTTGATACAGGAGCTGGCAAAACATAAGATCCATATCACAAATGAAAAGGAACTGAACAATGATCAGGCTGAATTTGTAAGGAATTATTTTATAAAAGAGGTTCGGACCAGGCTAATGCCGTTCCTTATTGAAAAAGACTCGGAACTGCCTAATCTTACCGATGATGCGATATATCTTGCTATCTGCCTGCTGAAAAAGGGAAGCCAGAAGAGCAGGTATGCATTACTTGAAATACCAACTAACGTATTGCCAAGGTTTATCGTTCTTCCGGAAAAGAATGAAGAAAAGCATGTAATCTTCCTTGACGACATTATCAGGTTTGGATTAAAGGAAATATTTTTCATTTTTGACTTTGATGATATATTTGCATACACTATCAAACTTACAAAAGATGCTGAATTTGAGATAGCTGACGATATTTCGGAGAGTTATATTGATAAGCTTTCGCGCAGCCTACAGCAGCGTAAGCATGGTACGCCTGTCCGTTTTATTTACGACAGGGAGATGCCTCATGAGATGTTAAAATTGCTGACCCGAATGCTCAAGTTCGGGCCCGATGATGTAATAATTCCCGGCAATAGATATCATAACTTTAAGGATTTTATAAATTTTCCACAGCTAGGGCGAAAAAAATTCTATTTTGAACCGCTTGTACCGGTACAGCATAAGGACATCCAGTCAGGAAAAAGTATTTTATCAGCCATGAAAAGGAAGGATATTATGCTTTTCTTCCCATATCATCCTTTTGACCATTTTATTGATCTTTTAAGAGAAGCATCCATAGATCCTTTTGTTACATCAATCCAGATAACATTATACAGGCTTGCCAGGAACTCGAGTGTCATTAATGCCCTCATGAATGCGGTAAGAAACGGTAAAAATGTAACTACAGTTGTTGAACTCCAGGCAAGATTTGACGAGGAAGCTAATATTCTTTGGGGCAATAAGCTTATGGAAGAGGGTGTAAAGGTTATTTACGGTGTACCCGGTTTGAAAGTTCATTCCAAATTATGCCTTATAACACGTACGAAAAGCGATATTATTCAGCGTTATGCTGCTGTGGGCACAGGTAACTTTAATGAAAATACAGCCAGGATTTACACCGATCATCTTCTCCTTACGACCAATAAAAAAATCACCAACGAAGTATTCAAGGCATTCAATTTCTTTAATGTCAATTACAGGAAAGACAATTACTACCACCTGGTTTTGTCACCCTTTTTCCTTCGAAACAAGATGACTCTTCTTATAGACAACGAGATAAAAAATGCAATAGCGGGTAAGAAAGCATACATATATATGAAGCTCAATAATATTTCAGATCCTGAGATTATCAATCATCTCTACGAAGCGAGTAATGCGGGAGTAACCATCAGGCTTATTATCCGTGGAATGTTTTCGCTTGTAACAGGGATAAAAAGCAAAAGTGAAAACATCAATGCGATCGGAATTGTTGACCGTTTTCTTGAACATACAAGGTTTATGATTTTCTGCAATGGAGGTAATGAAGAGTGTTATATTTCATCGGCCGACCTTATGACACGCAATATTGAGCATCGCATTGAAGTGACCTGTCCAATTTTCGACAAGAGCATCAAAAATGAAATAAAACAGATATTTGATATTCAATGGAACGATAATGTGAAAGCCCGCAAACTTGATGCATTACTTTCAAATAAGTTTGTCAATAAAGGCAAAAAACCGGTTCATTCTCAGGTTGAGGTTTATAACTTCATTAAAAAGATGAATGAAAAGCCTGCAGAAAAGTGATTCATGGAAATGAATTACACAACGTTAATAACAGGGACAATTTTGATTGTTCTGTTTTCATGGTTTTATTCAATAAGACAAAAAAGGTATCATGGCATTCCGAGATTTTTTTCCTTTGAGAGTATTTTCATTCTCGTAGTACTTAACATAAAAATCTGGTTTCATGATCCGTTTTCCTTTCTGCAGATTTGTTCATGGATCTTCCTGATCCTCTCAGCATATTTCGGGATTGCCGGCGTAGTGCTTTTAACAAGCAAAGGCAAATCGGGTACTAATTTTGAAGAGACCACTGTTCTGGTAAAATCAGGTATTTATCAATACATAAGGCATCCGCTTTATTTTTCACTGTTTCTGCTTGGCACAGGTGTAATGCTGAAGAATCC
>DCVC01000220.1 GCA_002328625.1 Bacteroidales bacterium UBA2198 | reverse complement strand
ACATGTGGGAAACTCCCAAAAGGGAGAAGGATTACCACATGTACTTTAAGGAATGGTGGCAGAAAGATGTTGAATCATGGGTAAAACGCGACCGGAACCATCCTTCGGTAATATTGTGGAGTATTGGAAACGAGATCCGTGAAACGTTTGATACTGCAGGATTAAGAATTGCCAGAAATCTTGCCGGTGAAATACGGCGGTATGATAATACGAGGGGCGTTACAGAGGCGTTTAACGATTTTGCGGTAAGGAGAGGCCAGCCAAGCAGATGGGATTCGATTCCGGAACACATGGCCCTCCTTGATGTCGTCGGTTATAACTATATGTACAGGAGATACGAGGAAGATCATCTGAAATATCCCGACCGGATAATGATCGGATCTGAAACAAATCCTCCTCTTGCGCTGGAGAACTATCAGATGGTTGTAAAGCATCCGTATGTAATCGGGTATTTTGTCTGGACAGCCACCGACAATATCGGGGAAGCTGGGGTTGGAATGCCGCAGCTGAGGGATATTGCTGCAGCTGATCAGCCTCCATTTGGAGGGTTCTTCAGAAGCGATACATGGCCTGTCTTTACAAATTACCAGGGAGACATTGATCTGATTGCCCGCAGTTATGACAATGGAGAGGAAACAGCATCACAAACTCTGAAAACTACAGGGGAACCTGCAGCAATCAAACTGATTGCAGACAGGACCAGGATCAGGGCCGACCGAAATGATCTATCTTATGTAATGGCAGAGATTGTTGACAGAAATGGTAACATCGTTCCTGATGCTGATAATATAATAGTGAATTTCGAGGTAACAGGACATGGGAAGGTAGCAGGAGCAGGAAGCGGAGATCCCAGGGATATGTCAAGTTTCCAGCAGCCAATGAAAAAGAGTTATCAGGGGAGATGCCTTGCAATTATCCATCCGGAAACAAAACCTGGTAAAATCAATGTAAGAGCAACAGCAGAAGGACTTAAGGAAGCTTCTCTGTTAATAACAGCTGAATAGCCGTACCTGCCGAAGAAGTGCCAGATTGCTGATAAAGAAAAACCCTGGCTCTTTCGTACCCGGAACTTATTCTTAGTAGAAAAGACATTTGTAAAACCTAACCAAAAACCTATCTATTATTTATTGTCTGTCATAATACCGTTGAATGAATTATTGCGCACTGTTCATAAGGGTGCCGGAAAATCCTTAACTTTATAGCGAGACATCAAAACCAGTAAAAAGAATATATGTAGCAATTTTACCTGGTGAATGCATAATATTATCAATCGTGATTCCATTAATTTCGAAAGGGATACAGGGTGAAATAGAATAATCTATTATATGAAGAGATTTTAGCCGTAATTTGCAGAAATTTAAAGTATTGGTTTATAAAAAGATAGCAGGATTAAAAACTATGAAAACATTGCTGACAGCAGATTCTCTCTTTAAAAGATATGGAAACATAGTCGCTGTCAACAATATTTCATTTGAGATATACCGTGGGGAAATATTTGGTTTTTTGGGTCCGAACGGGGCGGGCAAAACCACAACTATCAAAATTATGAGTGGTCTTCTGAAACCCGACAGCGGGAAGGTCACAATCAATTGTGAGGATGACAGGAAATCAACAGGTCTTTGCCCTCAACACCTCGTCATCTGGGAAAATTTAACCTGCCTTGAACAGATTTTATTTATGGGACAGATGTATAATATGTCTGTCACTGAAGCAAGAAGAAAAGGCACCGATCTCCTTAAATCTCTTGGCCTTTTCGATATAAAGAATCGTCTTGCCAAAAAATTGTCCGGTGGCATGCAACGCAGACTTAATATTGCACTCGCTTTGATCCATTCACCACAGATCCTTTTTCTGGATGAACCTCAGGCAGGCCTGGATCCGCAAAGCAGGATCCTTGTTCGTGATTATATACGGTCAATCAAGGAGAAAACCACCATCGTACTGACTACACACGACATGGAAGAGGCCGAAAAGCTCTCTGACAGGATATACATTATCGACAACGGCAACCTGCTGGTATCAGGTACAGCATCTGAAATAAAAAGAACCAGCGGTTATGAAGATGTAATTGAACTTGATGTAGATATTGGTTCACATAAGGCGCTCATCGCTTTTCTTAATCCTGATCTTGTAAGTAATATGGTAAAATCTGCTAACAGAATATCTTTTAATGTTAAAGATCCGATACCGGCTCTGGCAAATATTCTGAATGTTGTTAAGGAACAAAAAATACAAATTGACAACCTCCGGCTAAGGAAAAGCAGCCTGGAGGATATATTTATCAGTCTGACAGGCAGGAGTTTACGGGAATGAAAATAGTATCTTGCTTTATAAAGACATTCAAAGAAAACGTGCGTGATTGGAAAATACTGATCCTCGCCATTGTTTTTGCCCCGTTTTTTGTATACCTGATGTACATGTATATGGGTGATCCCAAGATATCATTGTACAATGTAGTGGTAATTAATAAGGACAATACTGGTTTGTCATCAGGAGAATTATTAAGCGAATGGGAAAATATAAAAACTGAAGAAGGGAAGCCTCTTATGAGAATCAGAGTGGTTTCTGATACTTCAACTGCAAAAAAAATGATCAAAAATAGGGAAGCCGACCTTTTTGTCACCATCCCGCATGACTTTTCCGAATCGTTACTTATATTTATAAATGGCAGCGGCAGACATATATCCCCCCTGACAATATATGGTGATCAGGCAAATCTTAAATTTATGACTGCGGCATCATTCATCGATTATATATCATATAGCTATCTGGCTTTGAAAACCGGAATTGAGTTGCCTATGAGCATGAATTATGAATATGCAGGCAGGAGTGAGATAAAAAGTGAATTTGATTTATATATTCCGGCATTGCTGGTTCTGTCAATCATAATGATGCTTTTTACTGCCGGAGCTTCAATTGTAAGGGAAGTCGAAAAGGATACGATCACAAGGCTCACTTTATCCAAGCTTACATCACTCGAATTCATGACTGCCTTAAGTATTAATCAAATTATTATTGGACTTATATGTCTTCTCTTTACACTTATTGCAGCCTTTTCAGTTGGATATAAAACCTCCGGTTCAATTGCTTTACTTCTTCTTACGGGAACTGTGACCTGTTTCTCGGTGATAAGCATAAGCATAATTACAGTGTGCTTTATCAGAACAATGTTTGGACTGCTGACTCTCGGATGTTTTCCTTTCTTCATCCTTGCATTTTTTTCGGATTCTTTTATACCACTACCAAAAATAAATCTGTTCAGCCTGGCCGGTAATCAGGTTTATCTGAATGATGTATTACCCACTGCAACTGCTACAAGGGCTCTTAATAAGATTCTAAACTTTAACTCTGGTTTGTCAGATGTTTTGTTTGAGCTTATCTGGATAACATCGATTGCAGTTATTTATTTTTTTATCGGAATATGGCTTTTTAAAAGAAAGTATAAATATTAATAAACGGTAACCATGGCAAGTTTAATGCCCGGATACGAATATTAGATCCGTCTTCTCCTGCTTTGCATGACTCGTCGGACAAGTCTTTATTAGTTACCGATAGAAGAACGAAGGGGTGAATGGGAGACAAGGGGTCCCAACCTTTGAGGGACGACGAAGTTCCGCAAAGCGGAAAGAGGTGAATGGGAGAAGGGGAGATGGGGTGAAGAATGAACGAATGGACCAAGTAACTAAGAGACGACAAAACAATGCTGCTTCTTTCTTCGGACTTCGGACTTCATGGCTCAGAGCCCAGAGCCCAGGGCAAGAAAAGTCTTTGGTCATCGATCTTTGGTATTCAGACAGATCTTTTGAAACACAAGATAAAGCATTTGCTGATAATATCTAAACTGGAAGAGGAGTTCCCTGTGGAATCACCAGAAAGTGGGGCTCAAAACCTTTATTAATACCTGGATACACTAATCCTGGGCTATCTTACCATAAAACCGGAATCCTGAAATTATTGCCGGGCGGTCAGTAGTTTTTCTCCAAACTGGGGGTGTCTTTCGGCGGCCATCATCACGATCCGTTTTACCATCTGGCCGTATGAATAACTGGTCATTTCTACCGCCAGAGCGAAGCTGGTATCAAGGCTGATATCATTATTGGGATTTATATCGAGGAGGTAGAATTTATCATCGCGAAGGCGAAAATCAAACCGTGCATAGTCGAGGCACCCGAATCCTCTCCAAGCTGTAAGAACTTTCTTTTCCAGCTTATTAAGCAGTTTCTCATCAAGCGGGGCAGGTATCAGGGTTTCGATCTTATTGTAATGTTCCGATCCGGGGATAAACTTCGAGTCGTAAGTACATAGCCTTTCCCGGGCTTCGAAGAAAGCTGAAAAGTCCATTTCTGCCGGAGGCAATATTTCTGGAGATTCGTTGTTCCACACCGACACATGAAATTCGCGGCCGTCAATAAAATCCTCGACCAGAGCCGGCTGTTTTAATTCATTGTTCACCACCATAATCTGGTGCTTAAGGGATTCTGTATTGTAAACTACCGATTTTTCTGTGATGGTGAGACTGCAATGTTCATGCGAAGGTTTTACAATAGCAGGAAAGAGAGTCCAGCCGATAGCCTCTTCAGGAGCAAGCACAGCTCCGTAAGGAACTCTGATGCCCAGCGAATTAAGAACTCCTTTTACCTTCTGTTTGTCGTAACTCATCTCTATCACCTCCGGTACGTTCCCGGTGTAGGTGAATCCTCTGTTTTCAATGATCTCCAGAATCCTGCTTTCGCTGTGCGGGATACCTGGCAGGGCTTCACAGAGGTTAAAAATTATGGTATCGTCCGGACTGTATCTGTTCAGTATTCTTTCAAGATCCGGATTGTTAAGTTCTTCAATGTATGTTTCAATTCCTTCATCTTTCAGTGATTCAAACACTACCCTCGCTGATTTTCGTGCATCAATGATTTCTGATCTGTTCCATTCCGGATTAAGATCGTACAGTACGAGAACCTTCATA
>DCVC01000265.1 GCA_002328625.1 Bacteroidales bacterium UBA2198 | reverse complement strand
TCAGCAATTGACAGGATGCTATTTGTCTTTGATATTAAAGGAAATATAGAGTTTTTATCAACGCTTGATCCTGATACATTTAAACAACCGGAGGGTATCACCTTTCTTAAAAACGGTGACATGCTGATAAGCAATGAAGGTCAGAATAAAAAGCCGACAATAGTAAGATTTAATTATAAAGGAACAAGGTTGAAGCAATAAATTGATTATCTAACTTCAAAATATATGATAACCATCAGAATAATTTCGGCTAGTATAAGAACAGGAAGAAAAAGTCACAGGGCAGCCATGTTTTTTAAAAGGTTCCTTGAGGAGGAGGGATTTGCCTCAGCAGAGATAATTGATCTTGACAAGTATGCTTTCCCATTGTTTCATGAAAGATTGCGTTACCAGGAATCGCCTTCGGAATCGATGCTTGATTTCTCGGTAAAGGTTAAAAGCAGCGACGGGATAATAATTGTTACTCCTGAATACAACGGAGGTTATCCCGCAAGTCTGAAAAATGCCATCGACCTTTTAATTGACGAATGGCACCATAAACCTGTGGCAATTGTCACAGTCTCCGACGGGATATTTGGTGGCACCCAGGTAATAACCTCTCTGCAATTTGTACTATGGAAAATGAAAGCTCTGGTAGTCACTGAAAGATTCCCTGTGATAAAGGTTCAGGATTCATTTGATGAAAATGGAACTCCGGCAGATAAAACCGGGATAGAAAAACGTGCAAGATCTTTTATTAATGAACTAATCTGGTGTATCGGGGCTAAAAGCCGGATGGATCAGTCAGGTTAGATAACTGAAAACTTTTCATGGGGAGATTAGAATGAGTCAGTCACGAAAAAATTTCCTTCTGATCTCAATCGCATTATCACGGCAAACCTCATGGCAACAGTAGCAACGGATACAGATCTTATCGTTAAGCAGTATTTTATTTTTCTCATCAGGGCCAGGTCTCAAGGCTTCAACAGGACAGATTTCAACACATTTCAGACAACTGATGCAAAGGTTGCTGTCAAATACAGGCCGTTTATCAAAGCGCCTGAGAAAGGGTACCTTATTTTTAAACGACCTCATCAGAATATCTGCGGCATTACCCGTAATGATCCTTTTAAAATCTCCGATGACAATGGTTTCAGGATCGGGGCCTCTGATAATAATATCCCCAACACTTTTCAGAAGGTGCCCTCTTGCAAGGGCAATTTTGTTTGTGGGAATTAAAAGGGGATCATATCCGATAATACGGCTTGCAATAATGTCGAGTGCAAGGGGATTGACTGACGCCAGCAGAACGTTGACTTTCTTTGGGTATCCGTTTCCCGGTCCGGGTCCTTCCATGGCAACTATTCCGTCCATGATATGAAAATGAGGTCTTATAACTTCCTCAAGATCCACGAAGAATTTGGCAAGTTTGTACCTGTCGGGGTGCTTTGCATGCTGCAGCGCCTTGTTGAAGCCCGGGACAAATCCGAAAATGTTCTTTATGGCTCCTGTAAAAAACATAAGCTCATGGTTCTTGAGCTTTGATAGTGAAATTATAAGGTCAACCTCCGTTACATGTTCTGTTATTTTGATTGATGACGAACCGACAACCCTTGTTATATCTGATTGATTAAACCTTACCCATGTGGCACCACATCTATCCACTACCTGCCTTATTCCTGATCTTTTACCTGTAAAATTCCAGGAATCTATTGTTGGAGAGTCTCCTACAAATACTGTTGCGCCCCTCGACTGCAGATATTTTATGACAGCCTCAACTACTACCGGGTGAGTTGTTGTGGCTCTTGCCGGATCATCATCAGACAGGATGTTGGGTTTCAGGAGTACTTTTTTACCATTCGGGTCAGGGCCATCGCTTTCGGTATAAAGCCATTCCACATGTTTCAGAATCATTTCTGTATCGTATTCGAAGCATTGACGTATTGCCACTATTGAACCCATAAACAAATTTTTCTCTGTTGTTCTAAAAACCGAACAGGTAAATATATACTTTAAATCGCTGCCAGGATTAACATGTCCTGAACAGATAATTAACCGGGCAGGACTAAAAATACTTTTACACCATTAAATAACAATAAATCTGAATAATTTGTTTTAAATTGAAAATCTGGTCTTTTAACCCTCTTTCACTAATTAGCCTGTTAAGATGCAGAAAGAAATCCTGATACTGGGTCTGGGAAATGAAATCCTTACCGATGACGGAATAGGCCCGCGACTTGTGCGCGACATTGAGTCAGAGATTAATAATCCGAATGTTCATTTTAATACTGCATCCTCAGGGGGGCTTGAAATAATGGAATATATACAAGGTTATAAAAAGGTGATCATTGTTGATGCAATTCGCACCGGGAATGGTAATCCAGGTGATGTATATTGTTTCACGCCGTCAGATTTCCGGGAAACTTTAAATCTTTCAAATCTTCACGATATAAACTTCATAACCGCGCTGGAACTTGGAAAATCTCTGAACCTCGATCTGACTGATGATTTACATATTATAGCCGTTGAGATTATTGAAGTAATGGAATTCAATGAAAAATTCACCTTGCCGGTAACTGAAAAATACTCAGAGATACAGGAAAAGGTATTCAGATTAATCAATAAGTTAATTTGTTAAGTTAACATTACAAACATCAACTTCGTTGATCATTTTTTGATTTATTGATTCGTGCGTCTCATTTTTATACACTTTCGGTAAAAGAAATTTTTGTATGTTTTCTTTTTTTATTAATTTTATATAATAAGTCTGTTTTGTTTTTAACTTATAATTCTGGTATTAACATTTAATATTTTTCCCCTTTTTTGTGATGTAAGTTAAATTTCTAATAATGGAGGAAATTCAAAATGAATGAAAAATCAAAAGTTCTTATTATTGAGGATGATAGTGATTTGGTTGCCGCAATGAAAATAATTCTCGAAACAAAGAATTACCAGGTAATAACAGCATATGATCCGAACGAAGGTGAAGAAAAATTAAAGCAGGAAAGGCCTGATGTGATCATTCTTGATGTAATGTTTGGTTCCAGAGGTGAATCTAAAGGTTTTGATTTTGCCCAAAAGCTAAGATATGATAAGCAGTTTTCAGATATACCAATATTAATGCTGACAGCAATTAATAAGGAAAAGCCTTTTTTTAATTTCTCCCCCGATACTGACGGTGAATTTTTACCAGTTGATTCTTTCCTCGACAAACCTGTTCAGTCTGAAGATCT
>DCVC01000251.1:7217-10405 GCA_002328625.1 Bacteroidales bacterium UBA2198 | reverse complement strand
TCTGAAGTTCAGGATCAATTGTGGTTGTGATCCTGCTACCCTTGTTTTTAATGAGGAACATATCTGTAAGGTGAGGTGCTTTTGAGGGCAGGTTCTTCGGTTCACCCGGTAAAGGTTCGTCAAGAGACAATTCAAGCGTCAGGTTATCAAGAAACTTCCTTTTGTATAGTTTGCGCAGGAGATCATCACGCCGGCTTTTAAGTGTCTCCTGGTTTCTCCCCGGGAAGACCAGGGAAGGGGAGTTTGGCAGCACTGCAAGTGTGGCAGCTTCGGCCCATGTAAGATCCTCCGGTGATTTGCCCAGATAGCGCCATGCTGCCGCCTCGAGTCCGACACAGTTACCGCCAAAAGGTGCATTGGCAGCCCACATTTTAAGGATGGTTTTTTTGGATCTGAAGATCTCAAGCTTTATTGCAGACAGGATCTCAATGAATTTGACTGAATATGTCCGTGGTCTGTTCCCTCCTGATAATCTTGCAACCTGCATGGTAAGGGTACTGCCACCACTGACTATCCTGCGGGCTTTCAGATTGTCTTTAAATGCCCGGATAACGGAAACAGGATTTATCCCGGGATGATAATAGAAATAGCGGTCCTCAAATGTCAGGATGGCCTTTTCGAATTTTTCCGGCATTTGGTCGAAAACCGGAAATCTCCATTGTCCATCGTCAGCAATGCGGGCTCCAAGAAGAGTTCCGTCACGAGCTTCCACCACGGTTGACAACGGAGCTTTAAACACTGGTAACGGCGAAAACATAACAGGCGTGATGACCAGGCCTGCCGTAACAAGAGTTATTTTGAGCTTTCTTTTCAATTTAAAGCCCGGTGACTTTTACAATATTTCCGGGATATCGTGAATAACAATTATCCGTATACATTGCCTCGCACCATATTGACGGCTGGAAAAATTCACCTTTGTAAGCCGCATTCAATATCAGAATGAATGTTTTTGTTTCACCTGAACCAAGACTAAAATAAGTATTCACCCTGTCATCCCTGAAGTCGCGGTAATCATATGCGTTTTCCCTGATTGCCTGGTTTGCCTCAAAAAGCCGGGTATTCCGTATTTCCCAGCCCGACGGTACCATTTGTGTCAAAGCTATATTATCAACCCTTGTAAAAGTATTGTTTGTCACCCTGGCAACCATCATAAAATCTGTTCCCTGAAGGAGATTTTTATGATCGACCGGCTGAAGGTCCATACTTACATAATCCACTTTCATTATGAGCCCTTTTTCATCCCGGGTCATATCTGAGGTCAGGGGGATCCCTTTCCTCAGAAGATTAACATAGACCGGTCTGTCAGAAATGTTTTCAATTGTCAGGCTGTTGTTTCCTCCGATCATTCTAAGTTCTTTCGACAAGATCTGTTTTGCAGATATGGAATGATCTGTTCTGTCTCCGTTAAGTATCATGTTAATCTTTGCAGGGGAAGTTTTATCGCCCGGGATCAACTCTGCATATTTCATATATGAAAGAAGGCTCCAGGCCAGTGACTGGGTGCTGTACCATGAACCGCCGGCAAGATTATCGCAGATTATTTTAAACAGGGGAAGAGCCTCTTCCTCTTTCTTAAGGATAGTAAGAGTGTACAATATTATTGCCTTGTCACGGATGAAGCTTCCGTAATAATACCCCTGGTACTCAGGTTCTGTTTCAATTTTCCTGAGATCGAGGAGATCTTCAGCGACTTCGGGCCTTCCGCTCACAGCAAAGGAAGCTGCGAGGAGCCATCGCGATAGTTGAGGGATCCCTCCAGATTCGCGAAGCCGGTTCATTGCCCCGCGTTCGGGTTCTCCTGCAATGGCAAGGGTAAATAACCTGTAGGCCTGGTCGTTTGCTGATTGCCGGAATCTTGTATCATAACGCCATTCGCGCGTTGTTCTCTTCTGATAGTTAATCCATTTCTGCTTTAGTGAAGCGGGGATCACATATCCTGCACGTTCAGCTTCAGTAAAGAAATGGCCCGCATAGGAAGTGACCCAGTTATCGGGCTGCATTGCTTCCGGCCAGAGAACAATACCTCCGTTGTTCATCTGTCGTGTTACCAGCTTATTGATCGCTTCCCTGATGTTTGAAGATGCATTTTGTGTTATCACTGCATCTGCTCCTGTTATCTCTTTCAGCCAGATCTGAGGAAAAGCTGCTGAAACAATCTGTTCAGTACATCCATGGGGGAAGTTCACGAGATAATCAATTCTTTTTTCCAGGTTGACCGAAGGGAGAGCTGAGATTTCAAGAAGAGCGGTGTTTGAACCTTCTATTCCGAAAGGAGAAAAGGTTGTTTTCCACTGATCTCCCTGTTTTAATACCTTCATCTCTGCACGGGTCTCAGGCGGATTGGGACTTCTGACATCTATCTCAAGATCATATGATGCACTCTCTCCTGCTCCGGATGCAGTGACCTTTATGGTTCCGGTTCCGGTTTTTTCTGCTGCCGTAAACTCAAATTCAATATCAGTTTCACCAACACTCTGCACCGTCAGGCTCCTGCTTTTTTCGGTAAAGTTTATTAAGTTGTTTCCTTCTGCATTAACTGTAAGGTTCTTAATATCTTCTCTCTGAACAAAGAGTGTTACGGGTAGGGCAACCTTTTCTCCGGGACTTACAACTCTCGGTGCAGTGACAAGTACCATCAGGGGATCTTTTACAATCATGCTTTTTTCTGCTGTACCGAAGGCCCTGTTATTACCCGCTATTACCATTGCCCTGACCGAGCCTGTATATTGTGAAAGGGTTATCGTGTGTGTTGCGGTTTTTCCGGCGCCAAGTCTAAATGGTCCGATGAACCTGACCACCGGTATGAATCTCCGGGCTTTGTCAGCCGTCCTGTCGATAACAGCTTCATCACCTCCTATGGCAAAGATCCGTTCGAGAGTTCCTCCGAATGTTCCCAGCACGTAATCATAAAGATCCCAGGTCTGGACACCAAGAGCTTCACGTGCATAGAAGTAATTCCAGGGATCGGGAGTTTTAAATCCTGTAATATCAAGTAAACCTTCATCAACGATTGCAAGGGTATAACTCATTGGTTTCCTGTCAGCTTCGCTAACCCTGATCTCAAAAGATCTTTGTGACCCTGTTTCATCAGGCATGCTTATCTTAGGGGAGAGACGGGTCCCGGGATCCTCGACCATAACCGGTGATACACCGTACAATCTGATGGGCATATCGTTAACCGTTTGAGC
>DCVC01000251.1:0-7175 GCA_002328625.1 Bacteroidales bacterium UBA2198 | reverse complement strand
TTTCAGGTGCAGGGAATGATAACTTAATCTCATCACCCGGATTATATTTTTCCTTATCAGTACTTATTGCCAGAAGAGTTGCTCCTTCGCTCTTACCCTTCATACCGTACTCCCAGGGCCAGTCAACGAGTACTATTTTACCAGTGGAATGGCCTCCGGGCAAAGATGCCCTTATAAGGTACCTGCCCCATTCCTTCTTATCGATTTTGAAAGTGAAGGAACCTTCTCCTCCTGATGAAGTGATTGTCTGCCTGATAACCGGTTTATAAATGTTGTTTGAAATATAATATGCAAGATTCTCCTGGTCCGATTCCCACCACCATCTGTATGATATTTTATAAAGAGTGATCTCGACCTTTGAGTTTACCGGTCTTCCACTTTCATCGACAGTTACAAGCTTAATTTCATTATTCGTATCGGTAAAAAGCATCCTGCTTTTACCCTGAAGGGATGGAAGGTTCATACCCACGAAAGCAGGATAGGGTGCATATTTATATGTTGTCTGTGCGATACTTTCATCACCGCCCTTTTCAGCAACCCTGGCCGTGAAGACAGCATTCAGCATTCCCGGGGCAATCATGTCCGTTGCCGGATCCAGATTTATGACGGCGTTACCATTTGCATTGGTGGTGCCATCAAAAACATTAACTGTTTCGGAATAAAAATCTATTGAAGGATCATCGAAAATATACTGCCTGTATTTTTCAAATTCTGTTTTAGTGTGTTTCAGCATATAATCAACTGATGCTCTCATATTTCCTGCAGTAGCACCATTCAGCCACCTGGCATTGAGGCTTCCTGTTGAAGGTTTATTTCCAAGAATCTCGTCAGGGAAATTCAGGCTGATCTTCAGCCGGTTAGGTTTTACTGTCTCAATCCGCACTCTTTTGCTGAAAACGGCGCCTCCGACCCTGACAACAGCATTATAATTTCCTGTAACGGCATCAGGAGTTGTTTTTGTTCTGAACACAAGAAGATTACTGCCTGCCAGGGTTTGAACCTGATAATCGATTTTTTGTTCAAGCGGATTATTAAGTTCGAAATGCACCGGATGACCTTCAGGCAGGTCACTGTACAGATCTCTGATAAACACGGAGAGGAAAACTGAATCACCCGGTCGCCATACATCTCTTTCGCCGTAAATAAATGCTTTTATGCCGTTTTCAGGTTTTGTACCTGAAACATCGAAGGAACTAAGTGAAAGAGAAGCTCCGTCGTTGATTTTAAGGAAGTTACGGTCTTTATCCTTTTCAGCAATGACCAGAAAGGGTTTTCTGTCGCACAGTAGAGATACTGCTCCTTTCTTGTCGGTTTTTCCTGAAACTACAAGCTGCATCTGGAAATCATAAACATCAACATTTACTTCACTTAACGGCAATGCAGTTATGAGATCATTTACAAAGACACGGAGATTATTATCAGGCCCCTTTTTGGCAATCAGGCCAAAATTTGATGCAAGGATGTTTCTTGTTACTTTTTTATCGGGACTGAAATATGCGTCTTTGCAAGGATCGTTCCTGTCTCTCCAGTCAAACCCCATTGAATAATAGAGGAAATCATCACTGTCGTCATAGTAATTATCAGGATCTTCCCAGAATTCACGGTTCTTTTCATCCGACAGGACGAGTAATTGCTCATATTTACTCTCGTCTGTCCTGCCACTGCAGGAGTAAAGCGAGTAAGAGGGTCTCATCCCGAGTTCTACCCTGTATAGGATCCCGGGCTCAACATTTATATAATCGGAAAGATCGATTGAATAAAGATTCCAGGAATCACGGGCGGATGCTGAACCTGCTGCAAGGTCGACTCTTCCTGAATAAACGGGTCGGCCAAACCGTTTTACGGAATAGCCTGTATTAATGTCATTTTCCTGTAGAAAGTAAAACAGATTATTTTCAAATATTTTAATAATCTTCAGATCAACTGCTTCTAAATTAGCGACTTTGAAGGGAAAAATAAGGTTTTGTGAAGATGGAATAATCACGCCGCTGCCTGTTGGATCAATTGCGGGAAGCACGGGATTGAAATCAATTTTCTGTATAAATGAAGCTGAAAGAGTTGCCCCCCCGGTATTTCTTATTGAAGGTTCTATATTAAGTTCCGTTATACCACTCAGTGTCAGAGCAGGGAACAGGCTTATGATATTGGAGTTAATGCTCAGGGTTAACTCATAGTGGGGAGAGAACCAGATAAGTCCTTCTGTTTCCTGCCTTGTATCGATAGGGTCTGAAAAAACAATATCAATCTTCTGTGTTTCCCCCCGTGTTACCAGATAGTCAATAACAATGAATTCATCGAGCGAAGGGATAGTGATAACCGATGAACCTTTTTGCTTAATGCCGGCGGATGTTCCATTCCAGGTTATTTCAAGTTTTTGTGCCTTGCCGGTACGTTCAATATTTGTAACAGTGAATTTATGGGTCAGCATGTCGGAGTGATCCCATACTATTCCCATCTTTTTCCGGCCAATCTTAGCTTCAAGAAAGGTTTCAATCTCAGACGATACCATGTAATCTGAAGCGATTATCTCTCCTTTCAGGTCATATCTTGTTCCTTCAGGGGAAGTACACTCAAGAGTACTTGTTTTCACAACAAAATCCTTTTTCAGGGTCTGGATCCTTAAGGGGAACATTTTCAGGCGTTCATCCACATCTGTCAGCTTATGAAGATTAAGCCGGCCTGTGTAGATTGTTCCGGATGCAAGTAACCTGGAAGGTTTGAAGATAAGTGTTGTCGGATCGGCCCATTCAGCTTTGCCTTTTATTGAAGGTTGAAAAGCAAACAGGCCCGATGTGTTTTTCTTATTGATCAGCTCTGCAAATTCACGGGTGAATCTGATCTCAATAAAGGAGTTTACAGATATTGTTCCGGAGGTGTATCCTGTTATATACTCACTGAAACCCTTATCCAGAGGCAGATGGTATTCAGTAACTGATGCTCTTTTTTTAAAAAGTTGTTTGATGCCACCTGGATCCTTTGTTCCGCAAGACGCCATTAAAATGAAAATCAACAGGAACGTTAGTGATTTTGCAGTTCTCATGATAATTGATAATGGTGATAACTAATAGAATTTATAAAATTTCCTGCCGCCTGTAACCTGCAAACTGCTGCCAGCTTTTCCGCTCACCCTTCCGATACATTTATGGTGCAGTAAGCTCTTCTCTGAACCTGCTTATATAATCACGGATGTTGTTCAGGGTTTCAACAGTCACATTCATCTCACTTCCCGAAGCCCTGATAACATTTTTTTCCGTATCAATTTCAAGGTCTCCCTTTTTAAAGTAGATATCGAAGGTATCGAAATATTTCTTAAGGTATTTAAGTTTTTTAGTATAATACACCACAACCGGATCATCGTAGTGATTCTTCAAAAAACTAAGCAGGGATGCCAGAGTGTATTTCTGTTCGGCAATTTTCTCAACCACTGCAGGATCGGGATTTGCAGGATCATACACCAGTTGCGTGGCAATAAACAAAGCCTCAACCCAGCCCCCCATCATCATAAGACCTGAAGTACTGCTTCTGTTGTTCTTTCTGAGCTCCTCGTCAACATCTGAAAAGGCTTTATGCATAAGTGGTACAATGGAATCAGGGACCAATAAATCATCTTTTATTTTTCGAAGAGGTTCAGACATTAAACGGTCGGGGAGCCCGAGCTTACTGAACATTTCATGTATGGTGACCATATAATCGATCATTTCCTGCCCCATTCCGAACATTTTAAGATAGGTGAAATCGACTCCGTAAACACCTGTGTTAATCGAGATTTTTGAGATGCTGAGGTAGTTCTTCATGTTCGACACAGGATTCACAACATAATTGTTATAAGGGACAGCGAGTCTGTTAAAAGTATTGGAAACCTCTATCGGAGTCAGAAGACCGTAAAGTATCTCATTCTTAGCGTTACCGGGATGACTAGCCGTAGTATCTGATTTGTAGGTGGAGAAAAGAGGGACAAATGCCTGAGCAGTTTCAGGTTCCTGTCTGCAGGAAACAAAGTTAAAAACTACACATAACAGGACACATAATGCAGAAAAATGATTTCTCATAGACTTCCCTTGATGTAACAAATTTATAAATTTAAATGGGAATCAATTTATCCTGGAATACTTTTTTGAGCCTGACACCGGTTTGGTTCCTGTACTCCCCAGCCTCCCTGAACTCTGGCTGGCACACAAGGAGGTGAGAAACAGAATTTCGGCATGACAAAGCATTATAGTTAAAGAAGGAGGATAATTAAGTACAAAATCCTTATTACTCTGACCAGGTCATACAACGGTATTTTTTATTAATTTGCATCACAAACTTATTAATCAATCAGGCAATGAAAAGCAATATCATTTTATCAACGGCATTAATTATCCTTATGCTTCTGTCAGCACCGGCATTGGCTCAAAAAGTAAACAAACTCTCCGGGAAAGAGAAAAAGGAGGGATGGGTTCTGTTATTCAACGGTAAGGACTTTACCGGCTGGAGACAATGTAACGGCACCGAGATGCCAAAAAACTGGGTTATAGAGGATAACACCATGAAAGTCTTTACCGGGGAAGGCAGAAAACCGGGTCAGGGGTCAAACGGCGATATAGTCTATGGCGTTAAGAAATTTAAGAATTTCGAACTGTCACTTGACTGGAAAGCAAGTAAAATGGGTAATTCCGGTATTTTTTACAATGTACGGGAGGTTCCTAAACAGGCCATCTACTATGCAGCACCTGAGGTTCAGATCCTAGACAATGTTGATGCCACCGACAACAAGATCCCGAGTCACCTGGCCGGTTCCTTATACGACATGATAGCGGCTGATCCGAAGAGTGTCAATCCTGCAGGCGAATGGAACAACATTGTTATTCGTGTTAAAGACGGTAAAGTAAGTCATACCCAGAACGGAGTGAAGGTTGTTGAATATACATTATGGACGCCAGAATGGGATGAGCTGGTTCAGAACAGCAAGTTTAAGAATTTCCCCGGATTCACTGAGGGTATTGCAAGAGAGGGATATATCGGTCTCCAGGATCATGGTTATCCGATATGGTTCAGGAATGTCAAAATACGGGAGCTCTGAGGATTTCCCATTAAAAGTTGTGGGGCGTACTGGATTCGAACCNNAGTGACCTCTTGCCTGTCAAGCAAGATACTTTCCTTTTCCTTTATTTTTACGTTCTTTTATTGAGATTAATGTAAGCCTTCGGCCTGATGCCTCTTATTTTTCCGGAGATGATTGTTATAAAGGACGGTCAGCGGGGTAACAGTTCGTCTATCTTTTGGATTGAATGATCCGAGATCCGGGTAAGGGTTTCCTTTAACCAGGTATATGGTTCAATGTTATTAATCCTGCAGGTGCCAAGGAATGAGTAGATCATCGCTGCCTGCTGAGCTGCCTCATGTGACCCGGCAAAGAGTTAGTTCCTTCTTCCAAGAGCTACTGGTCGGATGCTGTTTTCTATAAGGTTGTTATCTATCTCGACCTGTCCGTTTTGGGTATACCTTGTAAGCCTGTTCCATAATCCGAGAGTGTAAGTTATAGCCTGACCGATGGAACTCTTTGGTAGTACAGCCGGTAATTGTTCCTTCATCCACTTCTCCAGTTCCTGCAGCACAGGACGCGATTGTTCTGTTCGAAGCTCTTTACTTTGATCAGATGACAAATCTTTCTCCTTTGCTTCACGCTCTATCATGTACAGCTTTGCCATACATTTGAGTACATACTCTGCTCTTTTCAGATCGTTATCTTTTGCCTTCTCAAACTTCCTGCGGGCATGTGCCATGCAGCCAAATAAGGTTATGCCATCTTTCTTCTCTTATATATCATATGCAACATATCTATCCGTCTGAAGCATTCCCCGGAACGACTCAAGGAACTTCTGTGGACCGTCCCGTCCACGGCCTCTACGATAATCAAAGCATACAAGTTTCTCCAGTGGCGCATAATAGACCCAATGGTACCCCTTATGAGTTGATCCGGGTTTGTCGTTGGTCTGTACCGGGATAGGTGTCTCATCAGCCATCAGGTAATTGCTCTGTCTTGCTCTCGTCACCAACCTTTCATACAAAGGTTCAAGTAACCGGCACGAAGCTGTGACCACCCGCTGATAGTAGATTCTGCAATGTTAATGTCCTGTCGTTTAAACTGCTGTACCTGCCTTTAGGGAGGCAAATGATCAACAAACTTGCTGATTAGAAGATTTGCCAGCAGGCCAGCTCCTGCATTACCTCTTTGCATAGGAAATGATGGAAGCTCTCCGATAACAATTCTTTCCTCTTTGGGAAACACGTATTTTGGGCAAACATACTTCTCAACGTAAAACTTCTCCGGGGTGTATTCAAGAATTTCTGTTTCAACTTCCCCTATCTTCCTGGCACCGGTAATATCTTCTTCTGGTTCTATGATATGTACCTCACGGTGAAGATGTGAGGGTAATGCAAGACGTATGGCTGATCCTTTTTTATTATCGGTCTTATTACGAGTATAAGTGATTTGTTCTGTTTCTTTCTCAGGCTGCTCAATTGTTCCTTCATCCAGTCCCAGGTTTAACTGTGAAGGATCAGTACCGATATGCCTCTGACTCTTGCTACCAAAAATCATCCGTTTAAGCTGGGCAAGCTCCTGTTTGAGGTACATAATTTCAGCTTCGTGTTCCCTCTCTCTCGCTAAGAGTTGATTGTACAATTCTAACGTTAAGAGAACTCCGTTTTCTGTATATGCTACCTTCCCGTTTTGCATGGAACAAAACTGCTAAAAATATCGCTGTAACCCTAATATTTTCAGGGATTTTTATTAAGATGCCGAGAGTAAATTGTTAATAAAATATCGACGCCTTTGCTTGTATTTTTCAATAGAAATACCCTCTACCATAAGCATCAGTGATAACCAGCTTATCAGGCAGGTTTTGCACACAGAATTGACCCTTGGCAACTCGAAAGTTCCACGCTCAAGTTGCTTGTAATACAAAACAAATCCTCCCTGTTCCCAATGAAGCATTTTTATCTTATCCCTCTGATGATTAACAAAGATGAAAACCTCTCCGCTTACAGGCCGACGACCCAGTTCAGCATGTACCAATCCGCTGAGACCATCGAAGCCTTTTCTCATATCGGAAGCTGAATTATAAAAATAATACCGGAAAGTGGAGCTGAGTGAAAACATCTCTCAGATCAACTCACAGGTTTAACAGTTG
>DCVC01000049.1 GCA_002328625.1 Bacteroidales bacterium UBA2198 | reverse complement strand
TATATATTTATCAAAATTATCCTTCTCTGTAAGCGGCTGAGCAGGTATATAGTCCGATCTTGCTTCTCCTTTGGCTGAGTCAGTTTTGCTTATTACTTCAATTTCAGCAACTTTTCCAACGGTTGCCATTGCCGCAACAGGAACCAGTAGTTGATCATTGGCCACATATATCTTAGCTCGTTTATCTGGTATTTCCGGCTGGGTGTCAGCAGCTTTAGCCATTTCGAAAAATTCCTGATCATTCAGTACAGGTTTTTCCGCAACTGCCAGAACTTCCTGTTTTGCAACTGATTTCTCCGTTCTGATATCTGAAGGAGCTGATATTTGTACAGGCTTCTCTAATCCTTTGTCAGGTTTCACAGGAGGCTTTGATTCAATGATTACTATTTCTTCCGGTCTGGTTGATGACAAATCAAATGATTGTTTCTCTGGTCTGTTTCTCTGTATGATAATAAAAACTGAAGAGATCGCCATTAATAGAGCAACTGATGCGGCGATCCGGTACAAGGTAAATCTCTGCTTGCCGGTGGTCCGGTTTGCAAGTCTTCTCCTGATTGATAATATGTCTTCTTCTGCCTCTTCCGGTGTAATGGTTTCAAATCCCTCCTCAGCCTCTTCTATAAAAGGATCTTTTTGTAATTCCCTTTCAAAGGCATTCCTCTCTCTTCCCGACATTTTGTTGCCGTGGTAACGGATGAAGTCGGAGAGACTGGGCTTCTTATTTTTGCTTTCTTTTAACATTTTTCTCTTCGAGACAAAGTTTCAGATTTCTTTTTCCGTTCTGAAGATGACTCTTCACTATTTTCTCGTTAAGACCCAGATTGACTGCGATCTCATTATAGCATCTGTTTTCAAAATAGAACAACCGTATACATTTCTTCTGTTCATTTTTTAATCTTTCTATACAATCTTCAAGAGCCTTATCAATTACCTCTTCATCTTCATCAATAGGATGCATAACTGAAGATGTTTCCATAAAAACTGAAGGATCATTCAGCCATTTGTTGTACTTTTCTTGTTCCGATTTTTGCGATCGAAGCTGCATCAGACAGTAATTCTTTGTCACAACATGCAACCAGCTTCTGAAGTTTCCGATGGTTTGTTTGGGGAGCTCTGTTAGCAGCTTCTCAAAGATCTGCATGACAGCATCCATCGATTCCTCTCTATCTCTCAGATATTTAAGACAAACCCCATAGACCAGATGCATATACCTGGAATAAAGCTCCCCGAATAATTCCGGATCACTTCCTGACCGGAACTCCGATAAAAGCTCCTCATCGGTCTTCATTTGAGATGCTTTATTGTGGAATTTAAAAATCACTTTTTCACAGTATAAACACTATTATAACAAAGTTCAAATTTATTTATTAAGAATTTACCGATATCTCCCCTTTTTTTGCCCCCCTGCATCCCTGAAGGATGTTTATTGAGCTAATCCCGATTTGGGGAGCTGGAGAGAATAAATTCCTGTGTAACAATTTTAATTGACTTAATTCATAACTAAAGATAGTTTAAATTATAAACATATTGAATCCTTTATGGAATTCCTGTTCTCCCGGCATCATATGAGAAACAATTATTAAACATTTTAATCATGAAAAACAGTCTAAAAATTTTCGCAATACTGGTTCTGGGAGCGATCATGATCGCTTTCGTCGAATCGGGGACGATTACAGGAAAAGTAACTGACAGTTCAGGTAAGCCTCTTGCAGGTGTAAGCGTTTCAATTAAAAGTACTAACATAAAAACACGTACTGATTCAAATGGTTATTATAAAATTAATTCGGGGCAGGGAGATGGCATTCTTGTTTTTTCATGCCCCGGTTATGCAACGGTAGAGGAAAAGATCGGAAAGCGATCATTGATCAATACTGTAATGAAAGAAGATTTTCAGGTATTGGGTGAGATGTTAGTGACAAGTCACGGATCTAAAAAAGAAATGGCCTCAAGATCTGTTTTTATGGCTCTTCCTTCAGGAACTCATTACGGGTCAGATCATTCGTTTCAGAGGTATAATAATAATTTCAATACAGAAGGTTACGCGAGTGTCAATGAAAATGGATTTAAAAATGTAAAAAACAATCCTTTATCAACTTTCTCAATAGATGTAGATAATGCATCCTATTCAAATATCAGGCGATTCATCAATATGGGTGTAAAGCCGCCACCCGATGCGGTAAGGATTGAAGAGATGATAAACTATTTCAGGTACGACTATCCTGAACCAAAGGGAGAGCATCCGTTTTCAGTTTACACAGAGCTGTCTGCCTGTCCATGGGACACCAGGCACCAGCTTCTTCTTATCGGATTGCGTGGTAAAAGCATCGATAAATCATCCCTGCCGCCTTCAAATCTTGTATTCCTGATTGATGTCTCAGGATCTATGAATGTCGCCAACAAACTCCCGCTTCTTAAATCAGCATTTGGTTTACTGGTTAATGAACTGCGTCCCAACGACAGAGTAGCAATTGTCGTTTATGCAGGGGCTGCAGGACTGGTTCTTGAATCAACACCAGGTAACAAAAAAGACTTGATTATGAATGCTATAAATAATCTTGAAGCAGGTGGTTCCACAGCCGGCGGAGCAGGTTTAAGACTTGCCTATTCTGTAGCTTCAGATAATTTTGTCAAAGGAGGAAACAACAGGATCATTCTTGCAACTGACGGTGATTTCAACGTAGGAGAATCAAGTAACGGCGGGATGGAACGGCTGGTTGAGGAGAACCGGCACAGAGGAGTATTTATTACGGTACTTGGTTTTGGAATGGGTAATGTCAAGGATGATAAAATGGAAATAATAGCTGATAAAGGGAATGGCAACTATGCTTATATTGATAACCTTCAGGAAGCCAGGAGGGTTCTGGTTCGTGAATTTGGAGGAACGTTGTTTACAATTGCCAAAGATGTTAAGTTCCAGATCGAATTTAATCCGGCCAGAGTACAATCATACCGGCTGGTAGGCTACGAAAACAGGCTGCTTAATGATGAGGACTTTAACGACGATATGAAAGATGCCGGGGAAATGGGAGCCGGACATAATGTTACTGCTTTATATGAACTGGTACCCGCAGGATCTGATGAGCGAATCCCGTCAGTTGATCCGCTGAAATATCAGACAACAAGGAATCCTGAAAAAAATAACTTTTCAGATGAATACCTTACAGTAAAAGTGCGCTACAAGAAACCTGATGGCTTTACAAGCATGCTGCTTGAGAAACCGGTTAAAGGATACGTTAATAATATTAAAGATGCATCAGATAACCTAAGGTTTGCCGCAGCTGTTTCTGAGTTCGGAATGATCCTGAGAAACTCGGAATTTAAAGGAAATTCAACGCTTGAAGAAGCAGTTCGACTGGCAAAATCAGCAAGAGGAAATGATGAAGAGGGTTATCGGGCAGAGTTCGTCAGACTTGTAGATACAGCAAAAGAATTGCTCGTCCTGGTCGCCAGGGAATTCTAGTTTAATAGAAACTCTGTGTTTCTCTGTGATCCTGATGACAATCGGGACTCTGTGTAAGTTTTTAATTTCCTTTTGTTACACAGAGATTCACTGAGTAGACACAGAGTTCACAGAGAGGCTTTTAGTGAGATCGCAGGTACCTGTCGATCTCTTTTGCAGCCATCCTGCCTGAAGCTATTGCATTAACAACCAGGCTTGCACCGGTAACTGAATCGCCTGCCGCAAATACTTTTGGAATGCTTGTGGCCAGGTTAAGACCGGTTTTAATATTATTCTTTTTATCCAACTCTATGCCCAGTTCCGACAGCATACCTTCCCGTACAGGATGAATAAATCCGAGTGCCAGGAGGACAAGATCAGCCGGAATGATCCTCCGTGTTCCCGGAATTGTATTCATGGTTAGTCTTCCGTCATCAATGATCCATTCAACCTCTTCAACCTCTGCTCCGGTCACCCTGTTATCATAACCGGTAAAACCGACTGTGGAAAGCGACCATTTTCTTTCACATCCTTCCTCGTGAGATGTTGATGTTTTAAGGAGCCTGGCATAAAATGGCCATGGATTATCAGAAAGCCTTACCTCCGGGGGCTTGGGCAGAATTTCAATCTGCAAAACTTTCTCAGCTTTCTGACGAATTGCTGTACCAACACAGTCTGAACCTGTATCTCCTCCTCCGATAACCAGTACTTTTCTCCCTTCTGCACCTAAATAGTTATCATCAGGTGAGATTTTGCCTGCATTGATTTTATTCTGTTGTGTCAGAAAGTCCATTGCAAAATGAATTCCGTTCAGATACCGGCCTTCTGCTTCAAGGTCACGGGGTTGAGCTGACCCGATGGCAATGCAGACAGCATCAAACTGATTTATGATCTCTTGTGCCGAAATTTCCCTTCCAACATTAATGCCTGTCCTCACCAGCAGACCCTCTTCGATCATAAGGTTTATTCGTCTGTCGATAATTGTTTTTGAGAGTTTGAAGTCGGGAATACCATATCTTAACAATCCACCTGCTTTTTCATCCTTCTCAAAAATGGTTACTGTATGACCTGCTTTGTTCAGGAGATCGGATGCAGCTAATCCTGCAGGCCCGCTTCCAATTATTGCAACCTTTTTACCTGATCTTTCCATTGGAGGAGATGGTTTGATATATCCCTCTGAAAAGGCTTTTTCTGTTATGGCTACTTCATTTTCGCGAATTGTGACAGGTTCATCATTGATACTTAAAACACACGCATGTTCACAGGAAGCAGGGCAGATCCTGCCTGTAAATTCGGGGAAATTATTTGTGGCGTTCAATCTGTCGTATGCTGCTTTCCAGTCACCCCTGTAAAGCATATCGTTCCATTCAGGTATGAGGTTGTCAACCGGACAGCTCCAGTGACAAAACGGAACACCACAATCCATGCAACGAGAAGCCTGCAACATTCTGTCTTCACTGTTCAGGACCTGTTCCACCTCACTGAAATCGCATATCCTTTCATGCAGAGGTCGGTTGCCGGCTTCTTTTCTTTTTATTTTAAGAAATCCTGTTGTGTCACCCATATTACTCAATTAACAGTTTATAGATAATAGAATAAGATTGTTAACCAGCTCCAATCTCAACGTCAATCTCTACATCTGCGATCTTCTTTTTAATTTCTTCAAGTTTCTGTTCCTGAAGCACTTTTTTATAGTCGTATGGAATCACCTTTATAAACATTGGCAGATGTTTATCAATGTTTTCAAGTATCAAACCCGCTTTTTTGCTTTTTGTGTAATGATAGTGCCGGGCAATAAGCCCTGTTATTTCATGGACATCACTCCGGTCCTCAACCAGAGATAATTCTACCATTCCCATATTGCAATAATAATCGAAATCTCCATTCTCATTATAAACATAGGCAATGCCGCCACTCATACCTGCAGCAAAATTGCTTCCGGTCGATCCAAGTACAACTACCATTCCTCCGGTCATGTATTCACAGCAGTGGTTTCCTGCTCCTTCGACCACCGCTATGGCACCACTGTTACGGACACCGAATCTTTCACCTGCAACCCCGGAAATATATATCTCCCCCCTGGTGGCTCCGTATAAAACTGTATTCCCGATGATTATGTTTTTATCGGGTTCAAATGTTGATCCTTCAGGAGGGACTACTATTATTCTGCCTCCCGACAGTCCCTTGCCCAGGTAATCATTTGAATCACCCTCAAGATAAAGTTCCACGCCCGGGCATAGAAAAGCACCGAAACTTTGACCTGCCGATCCTTTGAACCTGCATTTAATTGTATCGTCAGGTAAACCCTCAGGCCCGTTTAACGATACAATTTTACCTGAAAGCATTGCTCCGACAGTTCTGTCAGTGTTTCTTACAGGTTTCTCAATTAAAACAGGCTTTTTCTCATGAATTGCCTTTTCAGCCAGGTTGATCAATTCTCTGTCAAGCACATGATTAAGATTAATCTCCTGTTTGGTGACGGAATGCATTGCATTTACGCCGGCTTCATGAGGCAGAGAAAGTAATCCTGTAAGATCAAGATTTTGTGTTTTCCAGTGATCTGCCGGTGAATTGCTCTCAAGCAGATCGAATCGGCCTATTATGTCATCAAGTTTTCTGTAACCCAGTTCTGCAAGGTATTCACGTATCTCTTCAGCCATAAATCGGAAGAACGTGACAAGATTATCAGCCTTTCCCCTGAATCTCTTCCTGAGTTCCGGGTTCTGGGTTGCCACGCCGACAGGACAAGTATTAAGATGGCATTTTCGCATCATCACGCAGCCCATCACGATTAGTGCGCTTGTTGAAAATCCGAATTCCTCCGCTCCAAGCAGGGCGGTCATTATAACATCAAGTCCTGTTTTCAGCTGACCGTCGGCCTGCAGGACAACTTTCCTGCGAAGGTTGTTCATTATAAGCGTCTGCTGGGTCTCTGAAAGGCCAAGTTCCAGAGGCAGTCCAGCATGTTTTATGGATGATGAAGGACTGGCACCTGTTCCTCCTTCGAACCCGCTTATTGTTATCAGGTCCGCACCTGCCTTTGTGACTCCTGCAGCAATTGTTCCCACACCACTTTCGGAAACAAGTTTTACACTGATCCTGGCGGATGGATTAACATTCCTGAGATCAAAAATAAGCTGGGAAAGATCTTCAATCGAATAAATATCATGGTGTGGTGGCGGAGAAATAAGAGTTATCCCCGGTATGGAATACCTGGTTTTTGCAATTATCTTATCGACCTTATGACCTGGAAGCTGTCCTCCTTCGCCTGGTTTTGCTCCCTGTGCGATTTTGATCTGGATCTCATCGGCATTGATAAGATACTCGGTAGTAACTCCGAACCGACCGCTGGCAACCTGCTTGATGGCACTTCTTATACTNNNNCCTGTAACAAAACGCTTCATAATGTTTTCCACAGGTTCAACCTCTTCAATCGGAATGGGATTTCTTTTCAAACGAAGCAATCCGCGGATGAAACCGGGACTTTCATTATCGATATTAACCTGGCGGCTGTACTCTTTAAATTTATTATAGTCAGCGGTACTTGTACTCCACTGAAGCAAAGAGATAGTCTCGGGATTCCATCCGTGATGTTCTCCTTTCTTCCTGTATGAATATACGCCTTCGGTAAGCACCTCCGGTTGCTGTTCTTGCGTGAAAGCTCTCCTGTGAGGGATCAGAACCTCTTCTGCAATCTCACAGATACCAATTCCTCCTATCCTTGTAACTGTACCGGCAAAGTATTTATTTATAACATTCTGGTGAATTCCTACAGCTTCGAAGATCTGTGATGAACGATAACTTCTGAGGGTGCTGATACCCATCTTCGACATAATCTTCAGTATGCCTTTGTTGATCGAATTGATATAATTTTCTTCCGCTTTCTGGTAGTCAAGCTGTATGGCTTTCTCGTTGACAAGTTTATCTATTACAGCAAAGCTCATGTACGGATTGATAATGCTTGCTCCGTAACCAAAAAGCAGGGCAAAGTGCATTATTTCACGTGGTTCAGCCGATTCCACAACGATATCTATCTGCATCCGTTTGCGTCGTTCAATAAGATGATGATGAACAGCTGATACAGCCATAAGTGAAGGGATAGGGGCTCTGTTTTTATCAATGCCCCTGTCGGACAATATGATATAGTTCTTTCCCTCATCAACGGCTCTTTCTGCGTCCCTGCACAATTGTTCAACAGCACCCTGCAATCCTTCAGCTCCTTTGTCTGCATCAAAATGCATCAGCAGGTTTGCAGCTGAAAATCCCTTGTATCTCAGGTTTTTAACAACCTGGAAATATGTGTTTGTAATAACGGGATTCCTGAACCTTACCATTTTTACATGATCGGGAGTTTCATCAAGCAGGTTTTGCTGCAATGATCCCAGATAACCTGAAAGAGTCATTACCAGTTCTTCCCTTATAGGATCGATTGGGGGATTTGTGACCTGGGCAAAAAGCTGCTTGAAATAGTTGAACAGTCTGTAGGGTTTTCTTGACAGAACAGCAAGCGGAACATCATTCCCCATCGACCCAATGGGCTCCTTCCCTGTAGCTGCCATTTCTTTAATTATCTTTTCAATATCCTCCTGAGAGTAATTGAATGAAGTAAGGTATTTTTGATATTTATCACCAATGTCCGGGGAAACCTGATTGCCTGTCTCGATCTCTTCAAGCTTCACCATATTCTGGGCAATCCATTTGCCATAAGGAAATTCCCCTGCCAGTTTTGCTTTCAACTCCTTGTCATGCAAAACAATGCCCTCTTTAGTATCAACAAGCAACATTTTACCAGGTCTTAACCGTCCTTTTTCTCTTATCTCTTCAGGGGGGAATGTCAGAACACCTGCTTCGGAGCCGAGGACTATAATGTCATTATTTGTTACCAGATATCTGGAAGGGCGTAATCCGTTTCTGTCAAGCATCCCTCCTATAAATCTTCCATCAGAAAAGATCAGGGAGGCAGGTCCGTCCCATGGTTCCAGAAAGGTTGAATGATAATGATAGAAGTCTCTCAGTTCTGGTGATATTGGATTTTTATTGTTTATTGACTCGGGAATCAGGACCGACAATGCATAAGGAAGTGATTTTCCGCTCATCAGAAGGAATTCAAGCACATTATCCAGTGAGGCGGAATCGCTTTTATCAGGTTCAATTATTGGATAGATCAGTGAAAGGTCACCCAGCTTATCTGATTTAAGGATCGATTCCCTTGCTTCCATCCACAGGCGATTACCCCTGATTGTATTTATCTCCCCGTTATGCCCCAGCACTCTGAAAGGCTGCGCAAGATCCCAGCTGGGGAAGGTATTGGTGCTGAAACGTGAATGTACCAGGGCTATTGCACTCTGCAAGCGTTCATCAGTAAGGTCTGTGAAATATTGTGCCAGTTGGATCGAGGTAAACATCCCTTTGTAAACCAATACCTTGGTGGAAAGGCTTGGAATATAGAAGAAGTTTTTCTGCTTCAGATCCGAATTCCGGATGATTCTCTCGGCTCTTTTCCTTATAACATAAAGCTTGCGTTCCAGAACATCCTGAGTAAGATCAGATCCAAGCAGTATTTGCTTTATTGACGGCTCGGCAGCGAGGGCAATTTCTCCTATCACCGAGTTATCGCAAGGCACTTCCCTGAAACCGATAAGATCAACACCTTCTTCATTAACTATCTTTAATAGAATCTCTTCACATTTTTCTGCCTCTTCTTTATCTTTTGGAAGGAATAACAGGCCTGTTCCAAATCTCCCCTCAGGTGGTACTGAAAAGCCCTGGATGAGATAAAAATCGCGTGGGATCTGTATCATAATGCCTGCACCGTCACCTGTTTTGCTGTCTGCACCCTCTGCTCCCCGGTGGGTCATGTTCTTCAGGACATCAAGACCCTGACAGATTATTGCATGTGATTTTCTACCCTTCAGATGAGCAACAAAGCCAATGCCGCAGTTCCCGTGTTCAAATTCCTGGCAATATAAACCCTGATGTTTGGGACGATCTGTTCTCATATATTTTTAAATCTACAAAAAAAACTCTTTTCAAAAAAAACCGTTCCCTGAAACTGCAGAGAACGGTCAACCCTAATCCTGTCTTCAATACCATTCTCTTCAGGTGCAGTTCAACCTTGAAGTAAGAAGCACTGCTATTGCAAGATTAATTATCATCATGAGTTTTACTGTTTCCCGACAAATATACTTTAAATTCTTAATAATTTATGCAAAATTGATATAAAATATTAATTAAAAACACAGAAAAAGCAAAAAAGTTATAAACTTATAATTTAACATTCCGAATAATAATGACTT
Organism: Bacteroidales bacterium UBA2198; assembly: GCA_002328625.1. Classification (GTDB taxonomy): domain Bacteria; phylum Bacteroidota; class Bacteroidia; order Bacteroidales; family VadinHA17; genus LD21. The sequence goes on along the minus strand of DCVC01000049.1, from coordinate 696 downwards.
TCTGCCCAAGCTGACTATTATATCCTGCTTCATAGTCTTCCCGCCTGATCTTCCGGAAAGTGATTATATTTTTCTTAACCAATCTTTGTTTAATTTGAATACTTTTACATACGATCAATTACAGAATCTTATGGAAAATCCTAAAAACCTTATCTTTGTGATCTTTGGAGCCTCGGGCGACCTTACCGCCAGAAAGCTTATCCCGGCTATATTTTCCCTTGAAATGCAGAAACTGTTGCCTGAAAGATTTGCAATTATTGGAGCAGGCAGGACGAAGATGACAAATGACATTTTCAGGAATAAGATGCATGAAGCCATTATCTCATTTTCAGAGGATAAGGACTTGAAAGTTGAGAAAATAGAAGAATTTACAAGGAACATGATGTATATTTCTCTCGATATTAATTCCATTGAAGGTTACGAGGAACTGAAGATTCTTCTTGAGAGAACAGACAAGGAGTATTCTTTAAGTGGCAATTATATTTATTACATGGCCACGCCTCCTAAAACTTACGGGAGCATTGCAACAAACCTTGCAAAGGTCGGGCTTAATATTCAGTCCCGGGGGTTCAGGAGATTCATCATTGAGAAGCCTTTTGGCTATGATCTTGAATCGGCAGACATGCTGAACAGAACATTGCACGGAATTATTAATGAAGATCAGATTTACAGGATCGATCATTACCTGGGAAAAGA